>JBGUNW010000245.1:0-14982 GCA_045117555.1 Eubacteriales bacterium | reverse complement strand
CATCTACCGCCAAATTCAAAACGTCTTTCCCTCGTTTTTTTGCATACCGTATCGTTTGAAAGGTGCCGCCGCTCTCTTTTTCCAGCCAGCAAACCACCAACTGCGAGCGATCCACCATGTGCCGGTTGCGCGCCGGGATCGCCGCCTTATAAAACGTGCCGTTTGCACCTGCGAAAATTTCCACTTCGTCGTAATAAAGCAAAAGCGCCTGTCCGTCCTTTTGCCATTCGGCGGTGGAATAGGGCAGCACCAACACCAACACGCCTCTTTCGCGGCCGTACGCCTGCATCGCACGCCGGATAACAGAGGCCGCAAGCAAATCAAAGTCGCCGTTTCGGCCGATCAGAAATTCCAGATATTCGTGCTTTTCAAACAACTCCCGCAACAGTCCCCAAAGGCGCGATTCCACTTCCCTTGCCCGTTCCGGGTGTCGATGTCCGAACAAACTGACCGTAAACAGATTCATCATCCCGTCTCCTTTTGTATATACTATGTATATAGTAACATTATATATGCGTATTGTCAAGGTGTTACTTTCAGGATAGAATGATGTTGAAGGGGGTGGTACAACATGAGCGAATTCAAATCGGTGATTGCCGTGAAGGATCACGGCAAAATCAACGTTCGGTTAAAAGAAATCATGAATTCCCGCGGCATTTCCCGAAACTATCTTGCAAGAGCTTCCAACACCCGGTTTGAGGTGATTGACAAATGGTATCGAAACGATGTGGAAAAGATGGATTTGGACATTCTTGCCCGCATTTGCTACGTTTTGGAATGCGACCCTTCCGACCTGATTCGGTACGAGCACCCGTAAAAAGCGCTTTTTCGTTTTTGCGAAAGCGCTTTTTCTTCTTTTTTAAGTGAAAGTTTTTTTGAAAAAACCGCAAAATCTATTTACATTTCTTTCCAAGTCGTGTATAATAAAGTAGAATAACAATATAAGGAGTTTCCCATGACGCTCTTGATTCTTGCCGCCGGGCTCGGTTCACGCTACGGCGGGCTCAAACAACTGGACCCCATGACCGACGCGGGTAATTTCATTATTGATTTTTCGATTTACGACGCCATTCGTGCGGGCTTTGACCGCGTGGTGTTTTTGATCAAACGGGAAAACGAGGCGGCTTTCCGCGAAACCATCGGCCACCGCATTGAGAAAAAGATCCGCGTAGAGTACGCCTTTCAAGATCTTGACAACCTCCCCTCTGGGCTTGTTCTGCCGGAAGGCCGCGTAAAGCCATGGGGCACCGGCCACGCCGTTTACTGCGCCGCCGAAACGATCGGAAACGATCCTTTTGCCGTAATCAACGCCGACGACTTTTACGGGGCAGACACCTTCCGGCATCTTGCCGCGCATCTTTCGGATCCCGCAATCGTGGGAAAGCCCGCGCACCATTGCATGGTCGGGTTTCATCTCGGCAACACGCTGACCGAAAACGGCACCGTTTCCCGCGGGGAATGCGAGGTTGAGGACGGTATGCTCGTCCGTGTGACCGAGCGCGTAAAAATTGAAAAACGCGAATCCACCGCCGCCTACCTGACCGAGGCGGGCGACTGGAAGGAACTTCCCTTCTCCACCATAGTTTCCATGAACTGCTGGGGCTTTACTCCCGCGCTGTTCGACGAATTGGAAGCCGGCTTCCGCGCCTTTTGGCAGGCGCATATCGCCGACCTTTCCAAATGCGAATACTACCTGCCCGCCGCCGTTCAGGAGCAAAAGGACGCGGGGCTTTGCGACGTTCGCGTTTACCCCACGTCCTCTAAATGGCTGGGTGTGACCTATCCCGGGGATAAGCCGAGCGTAAAAGCGGCCATTGCCGAGTTGATTGCGCAGGGTGAATATCCGGCCGATCTTTGGGCCTAAAAAACGTAAATTTATGTGAAAGAGGTGCTTTCAAATGTCTATTCTGATCACCGGCGGCGCCGGCTATATCGGCTCGCATACCGCAGTTGAGTTTTTGAACGCCGGCTACGATATCGTCGTTGCCGACAACTTCTGCAATTCCTCGCCCAAGGCGCTGGACCGCGTTCGCGAGATCACCGGCAAGGATTTTCCGGTTTACCGCGTAGACCTGTGCGATAAAGACGCCTTTCGCAAAGTGTTTGCCGAAAATCCCGATTTGGATTCGGTGATCCACTTTGCCGGCCTCAAAGCCGTTGGCGAATCGGTGGCGCAGCCCGAACGTTACTACCGCAACAACCTTTTGAGCACCCTTAACTTGATTGCGCTGATGAGCGAATACTACGTCAAGCGGATCGTTTTCTCCTCTTCGGCCACCGTTTACGGCAACCCCGCCTCGGTGCCTATCCGCGAGGATTTCCCGCTCTCGGCCACCAACCCCTACGGCGAAACCAAACTGATGATCGAGCGCATTCTCAAAGACGTGTGGAATTCGGATAAAACGTGGAGCGTTTCCATTTTGCGCTATTTCAACCCCATCGGCGCGCACAAAAGCGGCATGATCGGCGAAAATCCGCGCGGCATTCCCAACAACCTGCTCCCCTACATTGCCAAAGTGGGCGCGGGTCAGCTCCCCTACCTTTCGGTCTTCGGCAACGACTACAACACCCCCGACGGCACCGGCGTGCGCGATTATATCCACGTTGTTGACCTTGCCCGCGCCCACCTCAAAGCCCTGGAACGCGCCAAGGTGGTGACCGGCACCGAATACTACAACATCGGCACCGGCGTGGGATACTCGGTTCTGGATATCATCCGCGCCTACGAAAAGGCCTCCGGGTTGAAGATCAATTATCAGATCGTGGATCGCCGCCCCGGCGATATTGACGCCTGCTACGCCGACCCGACCAAAGCCGCCGAGGTGCTCGGCTGGCACGCGGAATACAATTTGGACGATATGTGCCGCGATCTTGCCAACTGGCAAAAGCAAAATCCCAACGGCTACGGCGACTGAACAAAAAGCAAGAAAGAAAGGATTTTCCCAACATGATTACCAAGCAGGAATTCGGCGTTTTGGAATCCACCGGAGATAAAATTTTTAACTATACCATGAAAAACCGGAACGGCATGTCGGTTACTGTTTCCGAGTTCGGCGGCGCCGTTGTTTCCATTCGCGTACCCGATAAATTCGGCCGTTTCGCCGACATTGTCGGCGGATATGATTCGCTGCGCGATTACGTTTTGGCCGACGGTTATCTCGGCGCGCTGGTGGGCAGAACCGCAAACCGCATTGCAAACGGAAAATTTACGCTGGACGGCAAAGAATACACCCTGTATTGCAACAACGGTAAAAACTCGCTTCACGGCGGAAAAGTGGGGTACTCCTACCGGATTTGGAATGTTCGTCCGGTAGAGGGCGACGAGCCGAAACTGGTGCTGACTTTGCACTCGCCCGACGGCGAAGAGGGCTATCCGGGAAACCTGGACATTACCGTAACCTACACTCTGCTTTCCAACAACGCGCTTGCCATTCATTACGAAGCCGTTACCGATAAACGCACCCCCGTAGGGCTTACCAACCACACCTACTTTAACCTGGGTGGCTATGCTTCCGGCCCGATTTACGATCACGTTTTGCAGATCAACGCCGATACCTTCCTGCCCACCGATGAAACGCAAATTCCCACCGGCGAGTTTCGGAGCGTGGAGAGCACGCCATTTGATTTTCGCGAACCAAAGGCCATTGGCCGCGATATTTTTGCCGACGACCCCGACCTGAAACTTGCCGGCGGCTACGACCATTGCTTCTGCTTTATCGGCGGCGCGACCAAAGCGCCCGAACGCCGCATTATGGTTTACGAGCCCAATACCGGCCGCGTGATGACCGTTTTCACCGACCAGCCCGCCGTACAGTTTTACTCCGGCAACTATATGGATAACCCCGAGTTCCCGCAAAAGGGCGGTCTCCCGCGCACCAAACAAACGGCCTTCTGCCTGGAAACACAAACCATGCCGGATAGCGTAAATCACCCCGAATTCGGCGACATTACGCTCAACCCAGGCGAAACTTACACCCACAATACAATTTACCAGTTCTCCATTATGCAATAAAAAACGAAAGCCCTTTTCTAAAAAAGGGCTTTTCGCGTTGTCATATACCTGAATTTGCCCTGTGGCAGAAAGGTTGGTTTTTTCTTTGGAACTTTCCTCCCGTCAAAAACACATTCGCAATTTTTCCATCATCGCCCATATCGACCACGGTAAATCCACCCTTGCCGACCGCATTCTGGAACTGACGCAAACGGTGCAAAAGCGCGACATGGAAGATCAGCTGCTCGACAATATGGACCTGGAACGCGAGCGCGGCATTACCATTAAAGCCCGCGCCGTCCGCCTGAACTACACCGCAAAAAACGGCGAAACGTACGAGTTCAATCTGATCGACACGCCCGGCCACGTGGACTTTAACTATGAAGTTTCGCGCTCCCTCAACGCTTGCGAGGGTGCGCTTCTCGTTGTGGACGCCACGCAGGGGATCGAGGCGCAAACGCTTGCCAACGCCTACCTCGCCGTGGACGCGAATTTGGAGATCGTCCCGGTCATCAACAAAATCGACCTCCCCAGCGCCGATATCGCGCGCTGCCGCCGGGAAGTGGAGGATATTATCGGCATTCCCGCCGAGGATTGTCCTGCCGTTTCAGCCAAAACCGGGCAAAACGTGGCAGACGTGCTGGAAGCCGTGGTGCGCGATATTCCCGCGCCCAAGGGCGACGAGAACGCCCCGCTGAAAGCGCTGATCTTTGATTCCTACTACGACAGCTACCTGGGCGTGGTGGTCAATATTCGCGTAGTGGACGGAACCCTGCGCGCGGGAGACCGCATTCGCCTTTGGAGTACCGGCGCCGAGTTTGACGTTGTTGAGGTTGGCACCATGGAGCCGTTCGGGCTTTCCAAGTGCGCTTCCCTTTCCGCGGGCGAGGTGGGCTATCTGACCGCCTCCATCAAAAGCGTGGGCGATACGCGCGTGGGCGATACGGTCACGCTTGCGGCCGCTCCCTGCGCCTCTCCCCTGCCCGGCTTCAAGGCCGTTCAGCCCATGGTGTACGCCGGTATTTATCCCGCCGACGGCGCCCGCTACGGAGATTTGCGCGACGCTTTGGAAAAGCTCCGCCTGAACGACGCCTCGCTCGCTTTCGAGCCGGAAACCTCGGTGGCGCTCGGCTTCGGCTTTCGCTGCGGATTCCTCGGCCTTTTGCACATGGAAATTATAGAGGAACGGCTGGAACGCGAGTTCAATCTTGACCTGATCACCACCGCGCCCAGCGTAATTTATGAAATTAAAGTCAAAAGCGGCGAAACGCTGCGCATTGACAACCCCTCCAACTTTCCCACCGCCGACCTGATCGAAACCGCTTACGAGCCGGTGGTCAAGGCCAACATCATTACCCCTTCCGAATACGTGGGCGGGCTGATGGACCTTTGTCAGGATCGCCGCGGCGTGTTTATCGATATGAAATTTCTGGACACCACGCGCGTGGAACTTCACTACGACCTTCCGCTGAACGAGATCATTTACGACTTTTTCGACGCGCTGAAAAGCCGCTCCCGCGGCTATGCCTCGCTGGACTACGAACTGAAAGGATATCTGCCCGGCAAACTGGTCAAGCTGGATTTTCTGCTCAACGGCGAACAGGTGGACGCGCTCTCCTTCATTGTTCACGAGGACAAGGCCTATGCCCGCGCGCGCAAGATCGCCGAGCGGCTGAAAGAAAACATTCCGCGCCAGCTTTTTGAAATTCCCATCCAGGCGGCTATCGGCTCCCGCATTATTGCCCGCGAAACGGTGAAAGCCATGCGCAAGGACGTTCTTGCCAAGTGCTACGGCGGCGATATTACCCGCAAGAAAAAACTTTTGGAAAAGCAAAAAGAAGGCAAAAAGAAAATGCGTCAGCTCGGCTCGGTTCAGGTTTCGCCCGAGGCGTTCATGGCGGTTTTGCGGCTGGACTCCGAGGAGTAGATTTATGATCCGCAATCTTGTTTTTGATTTTGGGCAGGTGTTGGTGCGCTTTGTACCGGAAGAGATCGCCGCGCCCAACCTTCCCGACCCCGCCGACCGCGCTCTCGCCGTTCCCGTTTTGTTTGACCGCGCAATCTGGAACCGGCTGGACAGCGGTGAGATCGACGAGGAAATTGCCATTGCGGAGGCGTTGCCCCGCTTGCCAAAACGGTTGCACGCCGCCGGAAAAACCATTCTGCGCCACTGGATCGAGCGCCTGCCGCCCATTCCCGGAATGTGGGAACTGGTGCGCCGCGTAAAAAAAGAATACGGCGTTCGCACCTTTCTGCTTTCCAACATCAGCCGCGAATTTACCAATCATCTTGACCTGTATCCCATTCTTTCCGAGCTGGACGGGTGCGTTTTTTCGGGAACGATCGGCCTGACCAAGCCCTCGCCCGAAATTTTTGCATATCTGTGCAACACCTACGGATTGATCCCCGCCGAAACGCTGTTTGTGGATGATCTTCCCCGCAACGTTGCCGCCGCCGAAGCATTCGGCTTGCAGACCTATTTGTTCGACGGCGACGCTGCAAAACTTTCCGACTATCTGGATCGGGTTCTTCAATAGCCGAAATAGGTCAGCATCCCGTTATAAATGCCCCGGGCAAACAGTTCCGGGTTCTCGTTCATCAGCGCGGCGTCGCTTGGATTCGTAATAAAACCGAGTTCCAGCAGCACCGCCGGCATGGATGTTCGGCGCAAGACGTACAGCCCCGGCCGCACCTTCATTCCGCGGTTGCGCAGCCCCGTGGCGTTGGTCAGCGCGGTCAGAATATCCGAGCCGAGGCGGTAGCCCCGCGTTCCCGCGGCGTAGGAAAACGCCTCGCTCCCGGTGGCCGCCGGGTTTGCCGCCGAGTTGGTGTGTATGCTTAAAAAATAGTCCGCGCCCCAGGCGTTGGCGTCCCGCACGCGCGCCTGCAAGCTGGTGGTGTTGGTTGTTCCAAGACTGGTGGTTGGCGTGGGACGCGATTCCCGCACCTCAAATCGCCCGTCGGCACGCAAAAGATCGCCCAGCGCCTTTCCAACCCGGTAGGTAATATCCTGCTCGCGCAGGCCGTTGCCCTCGGCGCCGGCGTTCGGGTTTTCGGGGTTATGCCCCTGGTCAATGTAAATTTTAATTGCCATATCCTGCCTCCTCCTTTTTTGAGTTGCTAACAGGATATGCGAATTTTTCGATTTTGCTTTTGGGAGGTCCCTATGCAACAAACCGAAAAAAACCGCGTTCTGCCCGGAACGCTTTATCTGGTATCCACCCCCATCGGCAACCTTGCCGACCTTTCCGAACGCGCGATCAAGGTGCTTTCGCAGGTGGATTTCGTTGCCGCCGAGGATACGCGAAACTCCGGCATTCTCCTCTCGCGGCTCGGCATTCGCCGCCCGATGATCTCCTATTTTGAGCACAACAAACGTGAACGTGGCGAGGAGATTGCCGCCCGGCTGGAAGCCGGCGAATCCTGCGCCCTGGTCACCGACGCCGGTACCCCTGCCATCAGCGACCCCGGCGAGGACCTTGTGGCTCTGTGCGCCTCGCGCGGAATCCGCGTCAGCGCGGTCCCGGGACCCGTGGCCTCGATCACGGCGCTCACGCTGTCGGGTCTCCCCACCGGTCGCTTTTGCTTTGAGGGCTTTTTGCCGCCCGTAAAATCCAAGCGGATTTCCCGCCTGCAAGAGCTTGCAACCGAGCCGCGCACCCTGCTTTTTCACGAGGCGCCGCACAAGCTTTCCCGCACGCTGGACGACCTTGCGCTCGTTTTCGGCGGTGACCGCAAAATTGCGCTTTGCCGCGAGCTGACCAAGCTGAACGAGGAAATTTTGCGCACCACGCTCTCCGAAGCCGCCGCTTACTACAAGGAAAACGAGCCGCGCGGCGAGTTCGTACTTGTGGTTGCCGGCGCGCCGAATGCCGCCGAGCGCCCGACGGAGCAACCGCAAACGCTCCCGCTTGCCGAGCAAGTCCTTTTCTACGAGCGCGAGGGCCTTTCCCGCAAAGAGGCAATCAAGCGCGTGGCGCGCGAGCGTTCGCTCCCCAAAAACGAAGTTTACCAAGCCGTACTGACAAAGGAGGACCCGGAATGATTCTGCAAATTCAAAACGCGCGCGTTCTTTTACCCGACGGAAACTGGGCGGAGCATTGCCCGGTCACGCTGGAAAACGGCCTGATCCGCTCGATCGGCGAGCAAACCGCCGCCGATAAAGTTGTGGATTTTTCGGGAATGCTCCTTTTGCCCGGCCTTGTGGATATGCACACGCACGGCAGAGCCGGATTTGATTTTTCCTCGGCTACCGAGGAAGAAATGCGGCTGATGAAAACCGATTATGCCCGCCACGGCGTAACCTCTCTATTCCCTACCCTTGCCTCGGCAACCAAGGAAGAATGGCGCGCCGCGATCGGCCGCGTTCAGGCGGTCGGTTTTGACGGCATTCATTTTGAGGGGCGCTACCTCAACCCAACGCGCCGCGGCGCACACGCGCCCGAACTGCTCGCGCCGCTCGACCCCGCCGATCTTGCCGGATTTTTGGAGCTTTGCACGCTGCCCGCGCATTTGACCGCCGCCTTTGAACTGGACCCGGACGGCTCCTTTGCCAAGCTTGCCCTTTCGCGCGGCGCAACGCTCGCGCTCGGCCACACCGACGCGACCTATGCAGAGACCCTGCGCGCAATTTCCGACGGTGTGACCTGCTTTACCCATTTGTTTAACGCCATGCCGCCTTTGCATCACCGTGCCGGCGGAGCGGTTGCCGCCGCACTGACCAGCGATTGCTTTACCGAGTTGATCGTGGACGGTATGCATGTCTCTCCCGAGATGGTCAAGCTTGTTTATCAGATTAAAGGCGCGGAAAAACTGATCCTGATTACCGATTCCATGTCGGCCACCGGATGTCCCGACGGGGATTACGCCATTGCCGGCCAGCCGGTGGTGGTGAAAAACGGCCGCGCCGAAACGCTTGAAGGCAAACTTGCCGGAAGTACCCTGAATCTTTGGGACGCCGTAAAAAATTTGGTTGCCTTTGCGAACGCCCCGCTGGCCGACGCCGTTCTTTGCGCTACGCGCAACCCGGCGAGGGCGCTCGGAATTTCCGAGCGCGTTGGCGCGATCGCGCCCGGTCGGCGAGCCGACCTCCTCGCCGTATCGCCCGATCTCTCCATTCGCGCGGTTTACGCCGCAGGGAAAAAGATTGTTTAAAAAATATAATTTTATCAAAATGCTTTCCGAAAGCAGAAAGGACTCCAAAATATGAGCATTCGATTTGCAAAACTGACCGAAAAAACGCGCGCCGAGTTGGACGCGATCCGCGTAAAATTGACCGCGGCAGCCGAGGCCTTTGCTCCGAATCCCGAACCGAAGGGCGAGGTTTACTACTTCTCCTCCCTGCGCGGCAACGACGAAGCCGACGGCCAAACGCCGGACACCCCTTGGAAAAGTTTGGTGAAGGCGAACGACCTGCCGGAGGACTCCACCATTCTGATCGAATGCGGCAGCGTTTATCACGAATCTCCCCGCCCCGGCGATACCTCGCTGATCTACCCCAAAAAAGGCATGACCTTCGCCTCCTACGGCAGGGGCGCAAAGCCGGTGATTTACGGCTCGGTGGACGCCAAGGGGGCGAAAAACTGGATACAGGTGGCCCCGAACGTTTATCGCTTTGCCACTCCGATCGAGCGGCGATATGAAATTGCAAACGTGGTTTTTGACGAGGGTAAGGCCTGGGGCATCAAAATTCAAATGACCTACTCCAAGGACGAAAAAGACCTTTACACAATTCCCGCCTACCGTTCGCTCGCGCTGGAAAACGTGGATAACGGACTGACGACTTATAAAAAAATGGAATCCTTCCCGCTTCGCACCGGCGAGGAGCTGCAAACCTACGATCTTGCCTTTTATCACAACGTGGAAACCGGCTACCTTTACGTCTATTCCGAAAAAGGCAACCCCGGCGAACGTTTCTCCTCGATCGAGCTTTCGCGCGGGCAAAAAATCTTTCTTTGCGGCGGCGTGATAGACCTGACCTTCCTCAATTTGGACCTGCGCTGCGTGGGCGAGTTCGGCATTCGCACCGCAAACACCAAAAATCTGGTTGTTAAAAATTGCAATTTCTTCTTTATCGGCGGCGCGGTTCAGCCCGGATTCGGTAAAAGCTGGCGCAACTACGATACCCGCCTGGGCAACGCCATTGAAAACTGGGGCGCTTGCGACGGTATGACGGTGGAAAATTGCACCTTTGACCAAATTTACGACGCCGCCATTACCACCCAGGCAAACGACAACGTTCCGCAAGCCCGGCAACTTTATAAAAACAACATCATTCGCCGCGCCTACTACGGCGTGGAGCTTTGGACCGGCGACGGCAGCGAAACCGACCGCCCGTTTGTTGATTTTGATATTTCGGGCAACTATTTCAACGATTGCGGGCTCGGCTTTGCCACCACCCGCCCCGATAAACACGAGCGCGACGGCCTGCCAATTGACGGCTTTATCAAATCCAGCCGCGGGCTTTACCGCGCCGAAAACGTCAGAGTGGTTGACAATATCATTGACGGCGCGGCCGAAAAAATGTTTTATTGTTCTCAACCCGTCACCACCGAAAACCCGAACGGATTTTTGTTTGACCGCAACACCTACATTTTCAAACGCGACGGCATTTTTGCAGGGCTTCCCGCCAACCTGCCCGCCGCGCTCGGCCAATACGCGGACGGCAAGTATCGTCTGGAAACCAAGGCCTACGCCTATAACGAGGAAACATTGACCGCCCTCGCCGCCGCCGGGATTGAGCCGAACGGCACTTTTTGGTACGAATAACCGAAAAAGTGATACCATATCAACGCGAAGCAACAAAAAAATGCCGCAGGCAACGCCTGCGGCATTTTTTATGAATCGGATCAACCTTTGAAATAGCCGATGTTGGAGGGCTTGCTGGGATCGAAGACCAGGTTGCAAATGGAAGCAACCAGTTCGTAAATACCGAAGGTGATGATGCCCAGGAAGAAGTAAGCCAACGTTCTGGACTTCCATCCTTCCGGTTTAAGGGAGGTGTGGTTGATGATCAAGCTGCCGATGAAGCCCAGGAAAAAGGTAAGCAGGAAGCGAACGAGATTATTGTTGTCTTTCATTTTCGATTCTCCTTTTTAAAATTTTTAGGACACTATTATTTTACAAAATTTACCCTTTGTATGTTTATAATTATCTCAAATTGTGACACGAAGCGCGGCTATTCGGGCTTTTTGATTGATTTTGTCCGCTGCGCGCGCACGGAACGGTGGTAGGGGAGCGGATGATCGGTCAGACCGAGCAGATAATCGGTTGACGTTTGATAAAACTTTGCAAGGGCGATTAAAACGTCAATCGGCAGTTGGCGCTGTTCGGTTTCATACTGGGAATAGGTATTTTGCCGAATGTGCAGATACTCGGCAAGTTCTTTTTGCCGGATATCCCGATCCTCGCGCAATTCTTTCAGCCGCATGAAAATTCTCCTTTTTTCTTATTTTGCCCACATTACGAAATAATTTTACAAAATCACGCATTGTGATATTGACAAATATCTCATTTTGTGATAAAATAAGGCAGGATTTCTTACAAAAAGGAAATCGAATATAAAAAAGGAGAAGAATTATGAACGAACAGAATTGGAATCAACAAAATGAAAGCGCCCCGGCTCCCGTAAGCACTGGAAAAGGGCTTTGCATTGCCGGACTGGTACTTGGTATCGTTTCGCTCGTGTTTGTGTGGGCATGGTGGTTTATTGCACTGCCTACATCCATCGTCGGGCTGGTATTGTCAGTTGTTGGAAGAAAGAAAGCAAAACTTGCAGGGGCGCCTGCGGGGCTTGGAACCGCCGGTTTGGTTCTTTCCATTATCGGATTATCGGTTGCTGTCATCGTTTTTTTCTATGCCGTTTTGATCGTCGGCGTATTCTTGGCAACCGCTGCGGCATAAGCGTTAAACTCCATAATAACCCCGCAGGGCAGTCCGGAACGGACTGCCCTGCGAAAGTTTTATACAGATTTTTGCAAACCTTTCCCATTCCCAAAGTTCTTTTAGAGGTGGGGACGAGCGCGACCGCCGCCGGGGGCGGATAAAGGGTGGCTGTTCGAGTGCAACTATTCGTTTTCGCGTAGCGAAACGCCGACGTTCAGTCGGCGAGAATATTGCGTAGTGAGCCGCTTGCGGCGAACGTTGGCGCAGGTCAAAATTTTGAAGCGGCGGCGCCGCGCTACAAAATTTTGGGCACCGCAACAGGAAGGTGCAGGGGGAGGGGGACATTTTCTTTTAAGAAAAGTCCCCCTCCCCCTGCATATCCAACAATATAACCTTTAAATCGCTTCTACGCTGCCGGAGGCGATGAGATCGACGCCGGTGCCCAGGAAGTTTGCAACGATTACGTCGCCGCAGGCCACTTTGCCCTTGACGGTGATGCCGCGAATTTCGTCCATCCCCTTAAACAGCAGTTCCTTCGGAATGGCCGTGCGGGTGCGAACGGGTACGAGCGGTGCGCTCGAGCCCTCGGTTTTGACCGAAGAGGTCAGAATACGCAGCGGGTGAACAAACTCGTTTTCGGCATAGGCCAAACCGCGTTTGCAGGTGTAGCCCTCAATACTTTCGATCGCGCCCTTTTCGGGGTCGCCTTTTACGGTAATGTTGCAACCCTGCGGGCAAATGATGCAAATGATCTTCTTTTCGGTTGTCATAGTTTCACGCTTCCTTTCTCAATTTGCAATCACGTTAATGGTAATGTCGGCGGCCCCGGCAAGCTGCTCGGGTTTGACTTCCACTTTTTCCATTTCACCGGGATTGATCTTGATGAGCTTTTTGGAGTAGATTTCCTTCTCGCCTGCCAAAACCTTAACGGTAACGTTCTTTTGCGGTGCGGCGGCGCGGAAGAAGAGGGTTGCGGGTTCGGTTGGGCAAACGCGCTGCGGGCAGATGTAACGGACGTTGGTGCCCGGAACGGTGGGAATTTCGGCGCCGGCGGTCAGCTTTCCGGCGGCGAACATGGCGGCGTATTTGCCGGCGCGTTCGCTCTCCTCGGAAACGTTATCGGCCAGGTCGTTCACGTGGACCACGTTGCCGCAGGCAAATACCGACGGCTTGTTGGTTTGCATGAACTGGTTAACTTCCGGCCCGCTGGTGATGCGGTTGAGTTTGATACCCGACGCTTTGCTCAACTCGTTCTCCGGGATCAGGCCGCAGGAGAGGAGCAGCGTATCGCATTCGTAGAGCTTTTCGGTGCCGGCGATCGGCTTTTTGGTGGCGGGATCGACCTCGGCGATCACAACGCCCTCTACGCGCTTGTTGCCCTTGATCTCCACAACGGTGTGGGAGAGCAGCAGCGGAATATCAAAGTCTTCCAGGCATTGCACGCGGTTACGGGTCAGACCCGCGGTGTAGTCCATCAGCTCGGCAACGGCAAGCACTTTGGCGCCTTCCAACGTCATGCGGCGCGCCATGATCATGCCGATATCGCCCGAACCGAGAATGACCACCTTTTTACCAACCATCATATTCTGGCGGTTGACCAGTCTTTGTGCCGCTCCGGCGGTGTAAACGCCCGCGGGGCGGGTTCCGGGAGTCATAATCGCGCCTCTGGTGCGCTCGCGGCAACCCATGGCAAGAACAACGCTCTTGCCCTCGGCAACGAACAGACCGTCCTTGGAGTTAATGCCGGTCACGCTGTGGTCGCCAACTTCCAGCACCATGGTTTCCAGCTTGTATTCCACGCCCAGGTCCAGAACTTCTTTGATGTAGCGGCGCGCGTACTCGGGGCCGGTGAGCTCCTCGCCGAAAGTTTTCAGGCCAAAGCCGGGGTGAATGCACTGTTCCAGAATACCGCCCAGCGAAATATCGCGCTCAACGATCAGAACGTCCTTCGCTCCCGCTTTCTTTGCGCCGACAGCCGCGGCAAGACCCGCAGGACCACCGCCGACGATGATAACGTCATAAATTTTATTTGCCATTGTTGTTTCCATCCTTTCTCGGCGCTTTCGTATTATCTTGCATTCCCGGTCAGCATTTCGGAGCCGGGATCGTTCTTGCGGACTTCCTCGGGGGTAATGCCAAGCTCACGCGCCAGAATTTCAATCACGCGCGGACCGCAGAAACCACCCTGGCAGCGTCCCATGCCGGCGCGTAGACGACGCTTGACGCCGTCTACCGACCGTGCGCCCAGCGTGCGATGGATCGCGTCGCAAATCTGCCCTTCGGTAACCGTTTCGCAACGGCAGATCACGTTGCCGTAGCGCGGGTCTTTGGCAATGAGCGCGGCTCTTTCCTCGTTGGAAAGCTCGGCAAAAATCGGCGTGCCCTTGCGGATGGGGTTGAAATCGGTCTTGAACTCGGCGTGCATACCGCCCTCGATCATCAGGTCCACCACATATTTCGCAATGGCGACCGAGCCGGTAAGACCCGTGGAGCGAACGCCGGAAATGTTGACGTATCCTTTGAGGTCGTCGTAAACGTCAATGTTCAAACCCTCGGGGTTGCGCTGTGCGCGCAGACCGCTGTACTGCGTAATGGTATCGCGCAGGTTGACGTTGGGAATCATCTTGCGAACGTCGGTTGCAATGCTTTCCAGTCCCGCTGCGTTGGTGCTCTTGTCCTCTTTATCCAGCATATCCTCGGCGGTAGGACCGACGAGCATATTGCCGTGAATGGTGGGGCACATCAGCTTGCCCTTGGTAACCTTGGTCGGAATAGGCAGAATGATCATGCCGACCCGGCAGGAGGTATTCTTATCCAGAATGTAGAACTGACCTTTGCGGGGGGTAACGTAGTAATCGGCTTTGCCAACGTAGCCGGCGATCTCGTCGCAGTAAAGTCCCGCGGCGTTGATGACGTACTTGGTTTGAATGTCGCCCGCCGTGGTTTGCACGGTGGTAACGGCGCCTTCCTCGACCTTAATGCCGGTGCATTTGGTGCCAAGCAGGAAATGCACGCCGTTATCGGCGGCGTTCTCGGCCAGCGCAATGCAAAGCAGGAACGGGTCGATAATGCTCTCACGCGGGATGTACAGGCCGCCCTTGACCTCG
>JBGUNW010000244.1:0-1514 GCA_045117555.1 Eubacteriales bacterium | reverse complement strand
CAAGGGGAGCCCGCGGAGGGCGCGCCCTTCGGCGCGGGCACCCGCGAAGCACTGGATAAGTTCCTTGCCGTTGCTTCTTCCTTTGGCATGAAGACCAAGGTCGTGGACGGCTGTTGCGGTTGGGCGGAAGTCGGCGAAGGAGAACTACTCGGCATCCCCTTCCATTTGGACACCGTCCCCTTCGGCGAAGATTGGAGCCACAGTCCTCTCGGTGAAGTTGCGGACGGCGTGATCTACGGTCGCGGCGCGGAGGATGACAAAGGTCCCGCCGTCGCGGTGCTTTACGCATTGAAATCCTTATTGGACGAAGGGCTTCTGCCCAAAAGGCGCATACGCTTGATCGCGGGGCTCAACGAGGAAAGCGGTTGGAAGTGCATCGAACGCTATCTTCAAACCGAGGAAGTGCCCGCTTTATCCTTCTCCCCCGACGCGGACTTCCCCGTGATCTTTTCCGAAAAAGGCGTTTTGCACGCCTGCGTTTCGGTAAAAAGACCCGACGACATCCTCTCCTTTACGGGCGGGGAACGCGTCAATATGGTGGCGGATCGCGCCGAACTGGAAGTAAAAACACTTTCTGACGCCGCCTTCTCCAAGTGCTTGAAGGGAGGCATCAAAGTCAAATTCATTGCGGATGGATTCCGCCTCAGCGCGGAGGGCGTTTCCGCTCACGGTTCCACCCCCGAAAAAGGGGAAAACGCCATCGTGAAGATCTTATACGCCGTCAAGTCCACTTCGGAATTTTTGGCGGATCTTTACGACTACTTCCATTTGACCGACGGGTCGGGACTGGGCATCGATCTCAAAGACGAGGTCAGCGGCGACCTCACCTTAAACCTCGGCAAGGTCGCAACGGAAGGCGACAGGCTTCTCTTCTCCCTTGATATCCGCTACCCCGCCGCCACAAACGAGCAAGCCTTGCTTGAAAAGTTGCAAGCCGATTTTCGCGCGGACGCCGTCGACACGGTGGAAGGCAGACACCTGCCCCTTTACGTTTCCCCTGCATCCGAACTGGTCACCGCCCTCCTTGCCGCTTACAACGAAGTCACGGGTGAAAACGCTTCTCCCATCGCCATCGGCGGGGCTACCTACGCGCGCGCTTTCCCAAACGCCGTCGCGTTCGGTCCCGTCTTCCCGGGGGAGGAAAGCCGCATCCATCAAAAGGACGAATGCATTTCTGTCGCGGGTCTCACAAAATGCGCCGAGATCTACCGCGCCGCCCTCAAAAAACTTGCCTTTTAGAACGCTTTACCAAGCGCCTTTCCGCGTGATATAATCAAGGCATGCAATTTACGACCACACTCATCACCGTGGCGATCATGCTTGCCTACGCTATCCCCGGTTTCATTTTCGTAAAGACCAAGGCCATCAAGCCTGAGTCCATCGGCGCTTTTGCGCGCGTGCTTTTGTTCGTTTGTCAGCCGGCGCTCTTTTTATATTCTTTCAACGCCGCTACCTATACGCCCGAGTTCTTCAAACAAATGGGGATCTTTTTCGGTCTGTGTATGGGTATGCAG
>JBGUNW010000243.1:0-1555 GCA_045117555.1 Eubacteriales bacterium | reverse complement strand
CTCTTTTCTCTTTCGTCGCAGGCGAGATAAAATTCGTATGCGGATAAAGCTGCGCCGCAAATATCTTTTCTTACGCTTTCGTTCCTTTTTCCGGCAAAACGAAATTCTATCATTGCGCCCGTCTTTGTCAAAACGTAAACTCTGTCTTTCTCATAATCGAGTTTAACTTCCGAAACGGTATTTATTCTGTCGGGAATAGCGGTTATAATGCCGAAAGCGTTCGCAAGCAACACGTCGCCGGACAAATCCGCTCGACCTCCTATCTCCGCCCCGAATCGCTCCGCTTGTATGACCGTTACGTTTTCGGATAGTTCGCTATCTTTTTTAAGCGCCGTTAAATTGTCGTCAAGATAGTAATAGTCACTTTCGGAAAAAACTGCAAAACTTGCCTTTCTTTCTTTGATTTTTACAGAAATTACGTTTGGGAAAACCTTTTTTACCGTCAACACTTCGGCATACGGATTATCGTCCAATTTATCCATTAAACTTGCCGTCGAAAAAAATATAAAGGATTTATTGAGCGCATACTCGTTTAAAACGTCTATCGCATAATCGTAAGTAGCCTTGCCGTCAGAGCCCTCGGAGTCAACGGTAACTTCGGTTTCGGTTATTCTCAAAAGCCACACGGAAGCAAGTATAACCACGAGCGCAAACGCTATAAGCGTACTTGTTATTATAAGTTTCGTGTGTCTCATAAGACTTTTCTCCTTTCAGTAGTAAATTCTCTCTATATTTGCGCCGAGATTTTTGAATTTTAATTCCGGTCGCTCGTATCCCCTGTCTATATGCGTAAGTCCCGTTATCGTAGAAGTTCCTTCCGCTCCGAGCGCTTGAATCATCATAGCCGCTCCGCCTCTCAAATCTCCCGCCGCCATATCTGCGCCGAAAATGTCGGCTTTCCCGCTTACGACGCAAGCGTTATCAAAAACCGAGACGTCTGCGCCCGTCTTTAACAGTTGACCGACGTACCCGAATCTCTCTTTAAACACTCTCTCTTCGATTACGGTAAGTCCGTCCGCAAAAGTTGCGGCGGCAACGGTCTGCGGTTGCAAATCAGTCGGAAACGCAGGATAAGGCTCGACGATTATTCTGCCGTAACCCCTTTGTCTGCCAAAGAACTTTACACATTCTATTTTACCATTTTTTCTATATACTTTGCAAGCGTTATTTTCAATTATTTTGATCAGGGCGTCCGAATTTTCCAAACTTTCGCCGTCAAACGCCATTTCGCCGCCGCACACGGCTCCGGCAAGCAGAAACGTTCCGGCTTCCACCCTGTCTTTTACGGGCCTGAATCTGACGTCTTCTCTTTTTAATTTATTAACGCCCTCTACAATAATTTCGTCGCTTCCTGCGCCGGATATTTTTGCGCCGATTAAATTCAGATAATTCTGCAAATCGACAATCTCGGGTTCTTGGGCAACGTTTTTTATACAAGTCGTTCCGTCAAACAGTACCGCCGCCATCATTGCGTTTTCGGTAGCGCCGACGCTCTTGAAACGAAGCGTAGTAACTCCGCCTGTCTTTCTTTTTGAAGAAAAAACGACGGTCTGAC
>JBGUNW010000242.1:0-9178 GCA_045117555.1 Eubacteriales bacterium | reverse complement strand
TTGAAAGCGAGCGGGGTGTAGTCCGTATCCGCGAGGAAAAAGGCGATAAAAAAGCCGAACGCCAAAACCGAATTGCCGCCGAGGCGGCAAAACAGTGCGGACGCGGGATTCTGCCGATTGTGGAACCGGCGCGCCCGTTTTCCCTGGTATTGCCGGACGCAAAAACCGTTGACCTTGCGCTCTTTTGCTATGAGGGAGAGGGAACAACGCCGCTGCCCGCCGTTTTGGCGGACGTACGCAAAACGGGCTTGCAAAAGCCGAAAATCGCTTTGCTGATCGGCAGTGAGGGCGGGTTTTCCCCGGCCGAAGCCGCCGCGGCAAAAGAAAACGGGTGGATCCCAGTTGGGCTGGGAAAGCGGATTTTGCGCACCGAAACGGCGCCTACCGTTGCGCTTGCCATGATTTGTGCCGGATTGGAATTGACCTGACGGCGTTTTGTGCGGTCTGACGGAAGCAATTTCAACACATTACCTGAAATGTTTTTGATATTTTTATGAAAAATATTGAAAAACCTATTGAAAAAAGACAAATTTGTGTGTAAAATATAGTTAGTTTTCACATTTCAATTTTTTGAAAGAGGAGAATGTTCCATGTCTAACAAATTGTTTCAGAGCGTCATCCATCAAATGAAGGATGCGATCGACCGTGTGATCGGCGTGATCGACGAAACCGGCGTTGTGATCTCCTGCTCGGAGCTTGTTCGCATCGGCGAAGTCAAGCAAGGGGTACGCGAGGCGCTCAACTATGCCGGCGAGGTGACCGCCATTGACGGTTATACTTATCGCGCCCTGACAGGCGGACTGAAATCCGACTACATCGTCTTTGTGGAAGGCGAGGATAAAATGGCCGAGAAAATGTCCAAGCTGTTGGCAATTTCGCTCGGCAACATCAAAAACCTCTACGACGAAAAGTACGATAAGGGCTCGTTTATCAAGAACATTATTTTGGATAACATTCTTCCCAGTGATATTTATATCAAATCCAAGGAGCTGCATTTCAACACCGAGGAATCCCGCGTGGTATTTCTGATCAAATTCTTCGGCAAGACCGATATGATGCCCTTTGAAATGCTGCAAAATATGTTCCCGGATAAGGCAAAGGATTACGTTATCAGTGTCGGGGAACACGATATCGTGCTGGTCAAGTATATCAAACCGGGCACCGACAGCCGCGAAATGGAAAAAATCGCCACCAACATTGCCGATACGCTTTCCACCGAGTTTTACACCAAAGTTTCCATTGGTATTTCCACGGTTGTGGATAACATCAAGGATCTTGCCCGCGCTTATAAGGAAGCGCAGGTGGCGCTGGACGTTGGAAAGGTGTTTGAAACCGAAAAGAACATTCTCAGCTACGAGAATCTCGGCATTGGCCGGTTGATTTACCAGTTGCCTACAACGCTTTGCGAAATGTTTTTGCAGGAAGTTTTCAAGCGCGGCAGTCTGGAATCTCTCGACCGCGAAACGCTGCTGACGATTCAATGCTTCTTTGAAAACAACCTCAACGTTTCGGAAACCTCACGCAAGCTGTTCGTTCATCGCAACACGCTTGTTTACCGTTTGGAGAAGATCAGAAAACTCACCGGCCTCGACCTGCGTGAGTTTGAGCATGCCATCACCTTCAAGGTGGCGCTCATGGTCAAGAAATACCTCAGTTCCAAACCCATTAAATTCTGAACCGTTTTTCGGATCGATCGGAGCGAAATGCACCTTTTCTGCAAATAAGGTGCATTTCGCTTGTCTGTTGATTTGAGGAAGGGAGATTTATGGACCCCGAAAAGAAAGAAACGCAAACAGCCGCCGGCGGTGAATGGGCGCAAATCAAAAAGGGCGCCAAATTCTGGCTGCCGGCTTGCCTTGCGCTTACCGCCATTTTGCTTATTTTCGCAATTCTTCTTACCTACGTTCTCGCAACCGAAGCACAGCGCAAGCGCGATTTGCGCACCATTGCCGAACAGAAGCGGGAAGAGGAGGAGCAAAAGCAACGGGAGGAAGAGCTCCGGGCAAATAATCTTGCAATATTGGAATCCATTTTGAGCGACCGCGCGTTTTACGGCGACGTGGTTGAATCCGAGGATTTTTTGCAGGCGGTGTTTGAACTTTACAAAGAAAAAAGCGGCGATCGCTACGCCGTTTATTATACCGAGGAGGAATTTGCCATTCGCAATTCCCAGCTTTCCGGGCAAACGGTCGGCATCGGCGTCACGCTGGATCAGGCAGCCGTTCTTTACGAAGAAACCGAAACGCCAGCGCTTCTGATCCAATCGGTCATTGCCGATTCCCCCGCGCAACAAAGCGGGCTTGTTCCCGGCGAATGGATCCTTGCCATCGGGAATAGCGAGGGCGAACTGCAAAGCGTTTCCGCGCTCGGCGGCTATCATCAGGCAATTCTGGCTTTGCGCGGCGAGGAGGAAACCAACGTTTTCCTGCGGGTGCTTTCCGGCGCAGGGGAGGGGCAATCGGTCAAAACGGTTGCTTGCGTGCGGCGGGCGGTACAGTCGCAGTCTGTTTACGGGTATCTTTTGGAGGGTG
The DNA here is from genome assembly GCA_045117555.1 of Eubacteriales bacterium. GTDB lineage: Bacteria > Bacillota > Clostridia > Oscillospirales > CAG-272 > UMGS1865. Next base: position 6,647 of record JBGUNW010000242.1, on the reverse strand, counting down.
CCTCGGGCGTTGCGGTCATTCGCATCCGCGAGTTTTCCTTCCAAACCCCGGTGCAGTTCCGCGCGGCGATCGAGGAATGCCGCGCAGCGGGCGCAACAAAATTCATTCTGGACGTTCGGGATAACCCCGGTGGCAGTTTGATTGCGCTTTCCGCCGTTCTTTCCGGCTTTTTGCAAAACGGGGACTTGATCTACTTTGAAAAATACGCAAACGGAACGCTCAATCCCGTTACGTGTCTTCCCCACGCCTACGAAGGGGAGAAAGCCGGCTGTACCGTAACCGAGGAAACGATCGGGCAATATCTCGGTGCGGGACTTTCGTTTGCGGTTCTTTGCAACGAAAAAACGGTCAGCGCGGCCGAGCTTTTTGCCGCGACCCTTTCGCAAAGCGGTGTTGCTTCGGTTTACGGGCAAAAAACCGCCGGCAAATGGGTGGCGCAAAGCAGCATGGCAATTTCGTTTAAAACCTTCAAAGGATACATCAGTTTTACCGTTTATCAATGCTTTTCCAAAAACGGCGTTTCCTACCAAGACGAGGGCTTTACGCCCGATATTCCGGTCGCGCTCGCGGAGGAAAACGGTAACACTGCGATCGAATCGCTCCCCCGGGAGCAGGATTTGCAGTTGCAGGCGGCTGCTGCCGGCCTTTGTGCCAACCCGTAACACAGGCACCCGATCCGTTCCGACGGATTTTTAATAAAACAAACAAGGAGAAAACAACCATGGCAAGAGGAAAGAAAACGCTTTATACCCAACAGGGGTATCAGGAACTTTTGAACGAATTGAACTACCGCAAGGGCGAACTGCGGGAAAAAATCAAAAACGATATCGCGGTGGCTCGCTCCTTCGGTGACCTTTCCGAAAACTCGGAATACGACGCCGCAAGAAACGAGCAGGGCATCAACGAAGCCCGCATCAAAGAGCTGGAAGAACTGATCGAAAACGCAACGGTCATTGATGAATCAACCATTGATACCAGCGTTGTCAGTCTCGGCTCCACCGTGAAGGTTTACGATTATACCTTCGGCGGCGAGGTGACCTATTCGCTCGTCGGCTCAAACGAGGCCGATCCGCTTGCCGGTAAAATTTCCGACCTTTCCCCCATTGGCGCAGGCCTGATTGATATGCGCGAGGGAGATGAAAAAGAGATCGAAACGCCTAACGGCGTTGTTCGCGTGAAAGTTCTGAAAGTCAGCAGAACCAACGCGTAATTTAAAAAACGGATAAAAAAGGGAAAGGGGGAGAAAAAACGAATATGGATCCGCAAGAGCCCATTCAAAACCCCCCGAGCCCTGCCCAAAATTCCCGGCTTTTCAAGTGGCTGGATAATGTTTGGTACCATTATAAATGGCATATTCTCATCGGGTTGTTCATTCTGTTTACCGTCACCGTTTGCGTTGTACAATGCGCAAGTCGTGATAAATACGACGCGCTGTTCGTATATTCCGGTGATAAGGTTTTGAGTGGGGAAGAGCGCGAGGCATTCAGCGGCGCGTTGGGCGAAGTGTTGGCGCAGGACTACGACCGAGACGGCAAAAAGACCGTTCAGCTCGTTACGTTTACCGTTTTTTCGGACGGCACGCAACCCATCGGAAGTACCGATTCCGCACGCGATCTGACCAACTATCTCAACACCGGGGAATGCTCCGTATGGCTCGTCAGCCCCTACGTTTATGAAACGACCGGGCTTTCTTCGCGGGCGGTGCCGCTTTCCGAAACGTTCGGCAACGCTCTGCCCGAAGGAGCGGTGGACGGCGTGGCGGTCCTATTGCAAAAAACGGTTTTTTACCGGCAGTTTGAAAAAACGCTGGGCGCGATTTTTCCGGAGGATACCCCCTTTTATTTGCTGCTCGGCAAGCCAACCGTTTTGGGAAAGGCGGCGGACGAGCGCCAATACGAAAGGGGAAAACAACTGTATCTTTCGCTTGTTGGACAATGATTTCCGCATTTTTCCTGATACCTGTTGACAAATTCCGTTTTATATGTTAAAATATAGTCGGTTGTTTATAGTCAAATATAGCACGTAAAAAAGACAAGAGAAAAGGAACAGATCAATGGAAAACAATGAAGTAAACGTAAACGAGGGCAATCAGTCCGGTATTTCGCTGCGTCTGTTGTGGGATGTTCTGAAACGGTGCTGGTATTGGATGCTTCTGGGCGCGGTTTTAATGGGCGGTCTTTCGCTTTGGTATTTTAACCGCAAATTCGTCCAGCAGTATTCCTCTTCTTCTTATTTTTATATTTCAAACGTTGCAACCACCACCAGCTTATATTCCAGCGCGCAGATCGACGGTGCGGAATCTATGGCGGAAGTGATTTCCAAAGTGGTTCCTTCCAGTGATGATCTCGCCAAAAAGATCAGCACGGTCCTGGCTACCGGCGAGTATTCCGGAACGGTTTCCGAGGGCGCCGTACAGGATATGATTTCCGCGGCGGACGGGGATGTGAACCGCCTGACTCAGCTGATTCAGCAAAAGATTGACAATGCGGTCAACAACAAGGCAAAGAAAACCAAAGTTGTTTCCCAATCGCAGATCCAACGCATGATCACCGCCACCAATGACGGCGCCGTACTGAAAATTAAAATTTCCGGGCCGGACGCCGAGTTGAACTATTATATTGCCATGGCAATGGAAGATTGGCTGCCGCGCTTCTGCGACGACGTCAACAATCAGCCGGACGCAATGTCGCTTACGCACGAATCCAAAACCATGAAGGTGATCCAAAAGGCGCGTCAGGGCGACATGGAAAACAGCCGCTCCGATATCTACCGTTATCCGCTTTTCATCACCATTTTCGTGGCGGTTGCCATTTACGGAATCTTCCTGCTGGCCGTTATCATGAACACTACTATTTATTCGGTGGCGGATATCAAAGCGATCTCCTCCAAGTATTCGGTTATCGGTTCGATCGAACATTGGACGCTGGATGAAGAAAAGAAATGGGGTCGCAGAGCACAGCGCAAAGCCGACCGCTTGGGAACTCACGTTGACCAAAAGCTCATTTTGCGTGAGAAAGTCCCCTTCCGTGTGCAGGAGGGCTTCCACGAATTGCGCACCAACATTACCTTCTGCGCCGCGGGCGAGAAGGGCTGCACCATTGGTATTGCCTCTTCCACTGCGGGCAGCGGTAAATCCTTCGTTATTGCAAACCTTGCCGTATCGCTCTCCAAATTGTATGATAAAAAGATTTTGTTGGTAGACGCGGATATGCGCCGCCCGATGGTCCATAAGATTTTCTCGCTGCAAAACAAAATTGGTTTGAGCAACCTGATTGCCGGAATGAAAGTCAACGAAGCCGATTTGAAGACCTCTTTCGGTCAGCTTGACGTCATTACCGCAGGAACCATTCCGCCGAACCCCATTGACCTGCTTTCCAGCCCTCGCATGAAAGAGGTTATTCAAAAATGGAAGACGGAATACGACTACATTCTGATCGACCTGCCTCCCGTTGGCGAGGTTGCCGATATGTTTGCCGTTTCCGATGAAATTTCCGGCTATATCTACGTGGTTCGTTCCGGCTATACCGATAGCCGCCTGTTGCGGGATACCACCGATACGATAACCAGCAAGAATGCAAAAATCTTCGGCTACGTTATTACCGACGTGCATCCCGAGCGCACTGAGGGCTACACCAAATACGGCCACTACTACCGTTATTACAAATACGGCCATTACAACCGGTATAAATCCTATTCCAGCTATGCGACCGAAGGGAATAACGATACGCAGGCCAATACCGAAGATAAATCGGAAAACAAACCGGAAGAATAAACAAAACGCAGCCATGATCCCGCTTGGGGTCATGGTTGCATTTTCCAAAGCAATTAGCAACCGCTAACTTTGTGAAAAGGAGGATGCTTATGGAACAATATCAGGTAACGGGTATGAGCTGTGCCGCCTGCTCGGCAAGGGTGGAAAAGGCAGTTTCGGCGGTGGACGGCGTTACGTCCTGCTCGGTCAATCTTCTCACCAATTCCATGGCGGTGGAGGGAAGCGCAAGCCCGGAGGCGATCGTTGCCGCGGTCAAGGCGGCGGGATACGGTGCCACTCAAAAAGGAAAAACGGAGAAAGAACCGGGTCATGCCGCCGATCCGCTTGCCGATCGGGAAAGTCCCGTTCTTTTGCGCCGCTTGATCTTCTCGCTTGTCTTTTTGCTCCCGCTGATGTATTGTTCCATGGGGCATTCCATGTGGGGGTGGCCGTTGCCGCCCGGTTTGGCAGGTAACCCGATCGCCGTTGGAATTTTGCAAATGCTCCTTTCGGCCGCTATCATGGTTATCAACCAAAAATTCTTTGTCAGCGGCGTAAAGGGGTTCATCCACCGCGCGCCGAATATGGATACGCTGGTGTCGCTCGGCGCATTCGCTGCGTTCGGTTACAGCGTTTACGCGCTGATCGCGCTTTCCACGGCGGTCGTGGGCGGCGACCAAACCGCGGCACACGGCTGGGCGCACGAATTTTACTTTGAATCTGCCGGTATGATTTTAACGTTGATCACGCTTGGCAAATTGCTGGAAGCCAAAGCAAAGGGAAAAACCACCAACGCGCTCCGCGCTTTAATGCGATTGGCGCCGCAAACGGCGATTTTGGAGCGGGACGGAAAAGAGATCGAGGTCCCGGTATCCGAGGTGCGAACAGGCGATATCTTCCTTGTTCGTCCCGGCGGAAAAATCCCTGTGGATGGTATTGTTCTGGAAGGAAACGGAGCCGTTGACGAGTCGGCCCTGACCGGCGAAAGTTTGCCGGCGGATAAAGAGGTGGACAGCCGTGTGTTTGCGGCAACGATTAACCGTTCCGGCTATCTCAAATGTCAGGCAACCGGCGTTGGCGAGGATACGGCGCTATCCAAAATCATTCAAATGGTCAGCGAAGCGTCGGCAACCAAAGCGCCCATTGCCAAAATGGCGGATCGTGTTTCGGGCGTTTTCGTTCCTACGGTCCTTGCAATTTCACTTGTTACGCTCGTTTCCTGGCTCATTGCGCGTCATACGGCGGGGTTTGCCGTTGCGCGCGCTATTTCGGTGCTGGTCATCAGCTGTCCTTGCGCGCTTGGCCTTGCAACCCCTGTGGCAATTATGGTGGGAAGCGGTGTCGGAGCCGGAAACGGCATCCTTTTCAAAACGGCATCCGCGCTGGAAAATACCGGGCGGGTAACGGCTGTTGTACTGGATAAAACCGGGACGGTGACAACAGGAAAACCGACCGTGACCGATCTTTTGCCGGCGGAGGGCGTTTCGGTTGAAGAATTGCTCTCGCTTGCCGGCGCGCTGGAAGCAAAGAGCGAGCATCCGCTTGCAAAAGCGATTATGGAGGAAGTCCGCGGGCGGGAGATCCCGGTTGCCGAAGTGAAGGATTTTACCGCTCTTACCGGGAGCGGCGTTGTTGCAACCCTGAACGGAACGCCTCTTTTCGGCGGGAATCAAAAAACGGTTTCTGAACGCGCCGCGTTTCCCAAATCCCTGCTTTTACAGGCCGAAACGCTTGCCAAAGAGGGGAAAACACCGCTGTTCTTTGCAAAAGGCAACCGCGCGGCGGGTATCATTGCCGTTGCGGATATTCCGAAACCCGAAAGCGCCGAAGCAATTCGGGAACTCAAAAAAAGCGGCTTGCGCGTCCTTCTTCTGACCGGGGATAACCCGGGGACCGCGGCCGCCATTGCCAAACAGGTTGGAATTGATGAAGCGATTGCCGAGGTCCTGCCGAACGACAAGGCGGACGTTGTTCGCCGTTTGCAAACCGATGGCGAAAAAGTTGCCATGGTGGGCGACGGGATCAACGACGCGCCCGCGTTAACGGCGGCGGACGTTGGCTTTGCCATTGGCGCGGGGACCGATATTGCCATTGACGCGGCCGACGTAGTGCTGGTGCAAAGTCGGCTTTCTGATGTTCCCGCGGCCATTCGTATCGGCAAAAAAACGCTTCGCAATATCAAAGAAAACCTGTTTTGGGCGTTCTTTTATAACGTCGTCGGCATTCCGCTGGCGGCAGGCGTTTGGTACGCATGGAAGGGCTGGTTGCTCAACCCCATGTTCGGTGCGGCGGCCATGTCGCTTTCCAGTTTTTGCGTGGTTATGAACGCCCTGCGGCTCAATTTGATCAAGTTGCATCCGAAAAACGAAAAAATGAGAGAAAAGAAAAGAGAAGAACCAATGAAAGAAACGTTAAAAATTGAAGGCATGATGTGCTCTCACTGTGAAATGCACGTCAAACAGGCGTTGGAGTCCATTCCAACGGTCGATCGTGCCGAGGTCAGCCATAAAACGGGAACCGCCGTGGTAACGCTTTCCGCGCCCACCGATTGCGCCGTTTTTGAAAAAGCGATTACCGACGCGGGCTACCGGCTGAAATAACCGAAAAAGAGAACCGCAAGGTTCTCTTTTTTCATTAAAATTTGAGAAAAGTTCTCAATTTCTATTGACAAACCGAAATCCATGTGATACAATATCTTTTGCTAAAAATGAGAATGGTTCTCAAAAAAAGGAAAAACAATGAAACAATACAAAACCGAGGGAAGGGAGAAACTCATTTCTTTCCTTTCCCAAAATCCAGACAAACACTTTACTGCCGAGGAGATCTGCCGGGCCGTTCACGGCGGAACGGCGGCGCAAAGCAGTGTTTACCGCCATCTGACCGAACTTTGCGCAGG
>JBGUNW010000241.1:0-6381 GCA_045117555.1 Eubacteriales bacterium | reverse complement strand
CAAAGGCGGCTTGCGCGGCGCCGCGGCTCAACGCTTCGATTCCCAACTGCCCGGAGCCGGCAAACAGGTCCAGCACACGCCTTCCCTCCACCTCGAACTGGATCATGGAAAACAGCGCTTCCTTGGCGCGCTCGGAGGTTGGGCGGGTGGTTTCTCCTTCCGGCGTTTGCAGCCGGATTCCCTTTGCCGAACCCGTGATCACACGCATCATATTTCGTCATCCTCCGATTTGTGATAGTATCGGTAAATCGACTCTGCGTCCTTTTTCGCAATTCCTTTTACTCTGTAAAGCTCTTCCAATTCCGCTTTTTTTACGGCCGCGAGACCGCCGAGCGCGGCAAGAATCCTTTTTGCCTTCGCGTCGCCGATACCGGGGATTTTGGTGAGAACCGAGTGGGAAACGGTTGACCGCTTTGCCTGCTCCATCATGCGCAGGGTATAGCGGTGGATCTCCTCCTGAATGCGATAGATCAGCGTGTACACGTCGCGCTCACGCGCAATATTGATCTCCTCGTTTTCGGTGCAAAGCGCGCGCGTTTTGTGGTAGTCGTCCTTCACCATTCCGAAAACCGGAATGCGTTCCAGCCCCAGCAGGCGGAGCTTTTGGCGGATCACCGAAACATGCCCGCGACCGCCGTCCAGAAGGATCAGGTCCGGCTCCTCGGCAAAAGAGCCGCTTGGGTCGGACAGGTGCGAAAAGCGACGTTCGATCGCCTCGGACATGGAAGCATAGTCGTCGGTGGTCCCCACAACGCTTTTGATACGGAATGCGCGGTAATCGGCCTTGGAAAACCGACCGTTTTTATAAACGATCATACCGGCGGTCAGGTGCTCGGAACCGATATTGGAAATATCGTAGGCCTCGATCCTTTCCGGGTAGACTTCCAGCCGCAAAAGCTCGGCAAGCCGGGCAAGCGTTCCCTCCTGCTTTTCCGAATCCAACCGATAACGCTTTGCGCGCTCGGCGGCGTTGCTTTTTACCAATTCGCAAAGCGTGCGGAGCGGACCGCGTTCGGGCGTATGAACGTCGATTTTCCGTCCGGCAAGCCGGGAAAGAGAGTCCGAAAGCAGGGCTTGATCTTCGGCTTTCATCTCAAAGCCCAGCAAAACGCGCGGCGGGAGATAGGTGCGCGCCTGATAATGTTCGGTCAAAAAGGCGGTCAGGTCTTCGGGGATCTCATCGGCGCCGAACAGAAAATCCGAAGAATCCTGCACAACGCCGCCGCGGATATAAAAGACCGAAATACAAGTGCAGAAATCGTCGGTCCAAAGTGCAAAAACGTCCTGCTCGGCCTCCGGCGAGGCAACCACGCTCTGTTTTTCGCGAATGGAAGAAAGCGCGCGAATGGTATCGCGGCATTTTGCGGCAGCCTCGTAGCGTTCGGCTTCGGCGTCAGTCTGCATTTGCGCCTCCAACTGCTTGCGCACCGAATCGCTTTTCCCGTTTAAAACGTCCACCGCGTAGGAAACGGCGGTTCTGTGTTCCTCGGCACTTACGCGGCCCGTGCAAAGCCCGGCGCACCTCCCCGTTTCGTAGTAAATACAGGGGCGACCCTTGCCGATCTCCTGCGGGAATTTCCGCCGGCAGGTTGGCAGGCGGAACGTTTTGGAAAGCGTTTCGATAATGGAATAGGCGACCGACGCGCCAGAAAACGGACCAAAGTATTTTGCCCGGTCGGCGTCCCGTTTGCGGGTAAAGACCAGGCGCGGGTATTCTTCGGCCGTTACTTTGATATAGGGATAGGACTTTGCGTCCTTCAACAGAATGTTATACTTTGGTTTGTACTGCTTGATGAGCGTGTTTTCCAGCGTCAGCGCTTCCATTTCGTTGGTGCAAAGGTAGTAATCGAAATCAAATACGGAGGAAACCATGCGCGCGGTTTTGATATTCTTTTCGCTGTTTTGAAAATACTGCGAAACGCGGTTTTTCAGCTTGCGCGATTTGCCTACGTAGATCACTTTCCCGCTTTTTTCCCGCATCAGATAAACGCCGGGGGTCAGCGGAAGCGTGTTTGCTTTTTCCAAAAGTCGGGCGCGATCCTTTTCGGATAACGGCATAAAGCTCCTCCTTTCTTTGATAAAAAAGCGGCGTGCGATCCGGGAGAACGGTTTTGATCAGTCTCCGGCGCACGCCGTCATTTCAATTCTCGTTGCTTTGTCCTCAAAAATCCACAAATCCGCCGTTGATCAATTCGATCATTCCGTCCAAAGCTTCCTCTTCGCCCGCGCCGTCGGCAGTAAGGGTAATGGTCATTCCCTGGGCAATTCCGAGCGAAAGAACACCGAGCAAACTTTTGGCATTGACCTTCCGATCGCCGTTTTCCACGGTAATGGAACAGCCGTAGCGATTCGCTTTTTGAACGAAGAAAGTTGCGGGTCTTGCGTGCAGACCGCTGGAATTGGAAATGGTTACTTCGCGTGAGATCATGGCAAAAGCTCCTGTCAAATCGTTTTTCTTGGCGCAATGCAGAAAATCCGATGATTTATCAGTAGTATTATATCAAAAAAATTTTTTCATTTCAATAGTCAATATGACCTATTTTTAGGATCGAAAAACAAATTTTTCGTGCAAAACGCAAGAAAAAGGCGAAAAACGGAGGAAAAATACATTTTTCAGGAAGAAAGAACCGTTAAAGCAAGCGTTGCGCGGGTCGAATAAAGCCGGAGATTCTGTCCGACCAGAACGGGCGTTCCGTCCTCGCGCAAAAGAATTTGATCGGACTTTCGGCCGGTAACCGAAACGGTGAGATATAAATCCTCCTTCGTGCCTTCCGGGAAGGTTCCGCGCAGTTCTTTCCCCTCCCGATAAAGAATTTCCTCATGCACCGTACGCGCAATTTTTTTCACCGTTCCGAAAACCGTTCCGTTTTCAAAACGCAATCCTTCTCCGACGGCAACGCAATCCGCGGTTTTGGCGTCTACGGCCTCCCACAGGACCTCCACCGAAAAATCGGCCGTCGGTTCTTTTGTCTCAGACCGCAGGGCACCGAAACGCTGGACAATTCCCACCACCGAACAGATCGTCAGCAACAACAGGCAAAAATCCAGAATGCGTGTTTTTTCTTTTTTACTTTCCATTCTTCACTCCCTCACTGACCCGAACGACCGAAACGCCGGAAACAAGCGTCCCGCCGATTCGGAAGGTCCCTTTCCCGCCGGCGGATACCCGAACGTCGCCCACGCGGTAATCTTCCCCTTTTTCGGCAAGTACCCGAACGGTCAATTCAGTTTTGGTCAAGCCCTCAACCGCCTCGTAAACGGGCATTCCGTCCTTTAAAAACACGGTTTGATAGGGGTGCGAGGAAACAGCGGTCACCCTGCCGAAGAAAACCGTCCCGTTCTCGCTGCGCACCTCGTCGCCCACCGAAAAAGCGGCGTTTTTGTTGCTTTCCGGCAGGCGCAAAAGGCATTCTAACTCCACTTGCGGACTCACTCGATTACCGTATTTCCAAAAGCCAAACGCACCAAAAGCCGCAAGCGCGGCAACCAACGTCAGAATGCACCAATCAAACAGACCGAGCGGTTTTCTTTCACGTTTCATCATTTTTCTCCTCTTCGCAAAGTGTAAATGCCGAAAGCCCCGCGGCAAGTGCCGCAAACAGGAAAAACAGCGACGGCTGATACCACAAATGATCGAAAAATCCCATGGTCAGAAGTCCGATAAGCGCCGCGGCAATTCCAAGGAACAGCGAACGATCACCCAGACGGATTCCCTGCCGCCAACAGGAAAAAAATCCGCGGAATAACAACGTTAAAAGCATCAAAAAAAGCAACAGCCCAAAAAGCCCGTGCTCAACGGCGATCTGCAAATACACGTTATGCGCGTGCATCACGCTTTCGGTGCCCGAAACGGCGTAAACGGGGTAAATCAAATGGAACGTCGCTTCCCCGCTTCCAATGCCGAACGGATGCGCTCGTATCAGGCGCAAAACGCCTTTCCAGGTTTCGACCCGATAATGGGAGGAGGTTTCCGCAAGATTGCCGATACTCCCGAACCGCGCACGGATGCCTTCCGGCAAAAATGGATAAATGCCGAAAACGGACAACGGCGAAACCAACAGCACCGCCAGCGACGCGGACGAATGAAAAAGCAGAAAAAAACCGGCCGCAGCCAACGCGCCGAGCCAAGCGCCGCGCGTCCAGGTCAGGATCAGGCACCCGGAAGAAAGAAGGAGCGGAACCCAGCCGAAAAGCCGGCTTTTTTTGCCGCAAAAGATCCATCCGAGCGAAACCCCAAACACCGCAAGTAAATAAACCGCAAGAAAATTCGGGTTGGAAAAGGTGGCGCTCACTCGCCCGCCCAAAAGATCAAATCGGCCGATTTCCAGCCACTTTTGCTCGGCTTTTCCCGAAAAGTACTGCAAAATTCCCAAAAAAGAGCAAATTGCCCCCGAAAGCAAGAAGGAAAAGAAAACGCGATTTTTCCACTTTTCCGAAAGCAACGCAGGGCGCAAAGCAAACCACGCCGCCGCCAGATAAAGCGCCAACAGCACTCCCCCGCCGTCAATACCCGCGGCGCTGACGATTCCGTCAAAAATCAGTAAAAGCAGAATCAGAATTACGATCCAATCAATCTTGCCGAACCGATCCTGCCTATGCCCGGAAAACACTTTCGGCAACCGGCAAATCAACGAAAATCCGGCAAGCGCGCCGAGCAGCAATGAAGCGTGGCCAAAAAGCCCCAAAAACGGAAACAGGAACAAAATGGGCGGAAGGATCGCCTCGGGAACTGAAAAAGCGACAGAAACGAGAATAACGATCAGAAAAAGCAGTAAAATCCGATTTGCACCGATCAGCGCGGCAAGCGATCCGGCGGCAACGCCGGCAAACGCAAACCGCCAAACGGGGCGTTTCCCGGTTTGAAAAAGGCAAGTGAGATCCGAAAACCCGCAATAGCGATACAAAAACAGGCGCGCAAGCTCGGAATGCTCCAAGCCCTCGGCCGCAGGAAAATGCAGAAAGCAAAGCGAAAACCCGAACGCAAACGCTCCGAGCGTGAAAAAGTCAAGCGAAAAAGCCATTCCCGCAAGCAAAGGAATCAGCGTTGCAACGCCGCCGAAAAGCAAAAAAAAGATTCCGTAACATTGCAGCTCGACCGACAAAAGCGTTTTGCGAACACGGGAACAGATTTTGAGCAAGCGGGACTGATCCGCCAACTCCAAAACCGCGTGATGAAAGGCAATGCGCGCCCCGCGTATTTCCCCAAGCGGCTCCGGCTTTCCAACCGCCGCGCCCAGCAAAACACTGTTGCGCGCGGCCGCGCGGATTTTTTCGGCGCCTCGTTCCAATTTCTCCCAAACCATAAAAAATCCTCCCCATACCGCGCGTTCGGTGCGATATGTAGAGGATTTTCAGCTTTTTGTCGTTTTTATCGTTATTCCGTTTCTTGCGGCGCGGGGTCCAAAAGATCGGGACGCCGTTCTTCGGTCTTTTTGCGCGCCTCGGCTTCCCGCCATTCGTCAATATTGGCGTGGTGACCGGAAATTAAAACGTCGGGCACGGTTTTGCCGTGAAACTCGTAAGGACGAGTGTATTGCGGGTACTCCAAAAGCCCCGAAGAAATGCTTTCCTTTTCGTAGCATTCCGGGTCCGAAAGAACGCCGGGGCAAAGCCGAGCCACCGCGTCCGTCAGAATGCATGCGGGAATTTCCCCGCCGGTCAGAACGAAATCGCCGATCGAAATTTCCTCGTCCACGATCTCGTCAATGATCCGTTGATCCACACCCTCATAATGCCCGCAAAGAAGCACCAGTTGATCGTAATTCCGCGCCAGTTCCGCGGCCTTTTCCTGCGTGAGCACCTTTCCCGCCGGGGAAAGATAGATCACCCTCCGCCGGCCCGAAAAACAGTCGATCTCCTGCTGTTTGAGAACGGCTTGAAAGCAGTTCCAAATCGGCGGCGCCATCATCAGCATTCCCTTACCGCCTCCATATGGCGTATCGTCTACCCGGCGGTGCTTATCCTCGGTATAATCACGGATGTTGAAAAGATTTATGTCGATCGCGCCGTTTTTCTGCGCGCGGCCGAGAATACTTTCGCCCAACACGGTTCCCACCAGTTCGGGAAAAAGCGTCATAATATCGAATCTCATACGTTTTCGGAACCTCCGTCCAACAGCCCGGGGATGGGCTGAACGTAAACCGCGTCCTCAACATCCACCTTCTTGACAAACTCCGCAACGTTCGGCAAAAGCGCCTCGCCGGATTGCGTTTTCACGGTAAAAAGCGCGTTTTTTCCGCGTGTGTCCACCGAAAGAATCGTGCCAAGCGTTTCCCCCGTTTCAACGTGCTTTACGGGAAGGCCGATCACGTCGGCAAGGAAAAACGCGCCTTCGGCAAGGCGAAGATCCTTCCGCGCGGCATAAACGAGTTTTCCGCGCAG
>JBGUNW010000240.1:0-5212 GCA_045117555.1 Eubacteriales bacterium | reverse complement strand
ATTGCCGCAAAGGATTTGCAACCCCTTTTTTGCAAAAAGTTGCAAAAAACCTGTTCCACGTGAAACGTTCCGACCATGTTCGCGCAAAGCCGCCTTTTTCTGTCAAATTTCGTGTTTCACGTGAAACAAAAAGACCGCGTTGTTCAAACAATACGGTCTTTGGGCTTTCTTTTCGTTTTATAACGGCCGTTTTAGAATGGTTGCATAGGAGCGCGGATACTGCGGCGGCGTTTGCGACCGTTTGCGGATCAGCAGCAAATGCCGCGCTTCCGGTTGCCAATCGCTTCCCTGCCCGGCCGGACAATATAGGATTGTTTCACGGTCGGATTCCAATACGCCGCCCAGTTTTGCAATAGCCGACTGCGCCGCGGCAAGCTCCGCGGCTCCTTTTGCGCCTTTGAGCGCAAGCAACGCGCCGCCGGGCTTTGCAAACGGAAGGGTCAGCTCGGCAAGTACCGGAAGATTTGCGACTGCGCGGCTGACAACAAGATCGAACGCGCCGCGCAGTTTTTCCTGCGATTTCTCCTCGATCCTGCCGGAAACACAAGATAAATTGCTGATATTCAGCGTTTTTGCGGCCGATTGAACGAAAGCGATCTTTTTTTGCGTGCTGTCAATGGCGGTAATTTGCAAATCGGGGCGAACGATCGCAAACGGAACACAGGGGAAACCGCCGCCGCATCCAACGTCCAAAACGACGGCGTTTTGCGGCAAAAGCGGCTCGGCAAGCAGACAATCGGCATAATGCTTGGCGATCATTTCTTCGGGGGTTCGGATCGCGCTCAAATTGGTTTTGGCGTTTTCGGCAAGGAAATATTCAGTAAACTTGTAAAAACGAGCAATGAATTTCGAAACGCAAAAGCGATTCAGTCCGTTTTTTTCAAAAATTGCGATAAATGCCGCTTCGAATGCCGAATATTCCATAAAGAACGCTCCTATTTTACATATTTTTGTTTCACGTGAAACAAGGGGTTGTTTTGGAAAAAAATGTTTCACGTGAAACGAATGCTTGTTTTGAGAAAATGTTTCACGTGAAACGTTTGTTTTGCGGGCTTGCTGTTTCACGTGAAACAGTTGGATCAATGCAGCCCAAGATAGATCAGCAAAACCGAAATGTCGGCCGGGTTGACCCCGCTGATGCGCGAGGCCTGCCCAATGGTCAACGGTTTGATCGCTTCCAGCTTTTGCGCTGCCTCAATGCGCAGTCCCGCAATTTCGCGGTAGCAAAGATCGGCCGGCAGGCGTTTTTCTTCCAGCTTGCGCAGGCGCGCGACCTCGGCGCTCTGACGGGTCACGTAGCCGGCATATTTGACGTCGTTTGTGACCGTTATGCGCTCGGAACGACTCAATGCGGGGCGGTTCGGGTCGATTTCGGCGAGTTTTTCATAGGTTACAGCCGGCCTGCGAAGCAGATCGGCAAGCGAAGCGCCGGATTTGAGCGCAGATTCGCCAAGGGCTTCCAAAAAGGAGTTTGCCGTTTCCGGCGAAACGTAGGTTTGCTCCAACCGCGCTTTTTCGGCCTCAATCCGTTCGTGCTTTTGCAGAAACGCGGAATACTGTGTTTCGCCCACCAATCCGGCGCGGTGGCCGATCGGCGTCAGGCGTGCGTCGGCGTTGTCCTGGCGCAGCAGCAAACGGTATTCCGAGCGCGAGGTCATCATGCGGTAGGGCTCGTTGGTTCCTTTGGTGACAAGATCGTCGATCAAGGTTCCGATATAGCTTTCGGTGCGCGAAAGGATCATGGGTTCCAGCCCTTTGATCTTGCGCGCGGCGTTGATTCCGGCAACCAAACCCTGCGCCGCGGCTTCCTCATAGCCGGAAGTGCCGTTAAACTGACCCGCGCCGAACAGCCCGGAAATGGTTTTGAATTCCAAAGAGGCGTTCATTTGCGTGGGATCGGCACAATCGTACTCAATGGCGTAGGCATAGCGCATGATTTGCGCGTGCTCAAAGCCGGGAAGCGTTTGGAGCATAGCGTGCTGAACGTCGGTAGGGAGCGAGGTGGAAAACCCTTGCAGGTACATTTCGTTGGTGTTTTCGCCCAGCGGCTCCACAAACAGCTGGTGGCGCTCCTTATCGGCAAAACGGACGAGTTTATCCTCGATAGACGGGCAATAGCGTGGCCCTGTGCCGTGGATCTTGCCGGAATACATGGCGCTGCGGGTAATATTTTCGCGGATCACGCGGTGGGTTTCGGCGTTGGTATAAACGATATGGCAGGGAATCTGGCGCATTCCGGCAAAAGCGTCCTCGCGCGTGCGATAGGAATAAGGAAGGATCTCCTCCTCGCCGGGTTGTTCTTCCAGCTTGGAAAAATCAATCGAGGATTTTTGAATGCGCGCCGGGGTCCCGGTTTTGAAGCGGACCAGCTTTACGCCGATTTCGGCAAGCGACCGCGAAAGCAGACTTGCGGGCAGGGAACCGTCCGGCCCGGCGGGATAGCTGACGTTGCCAACGAAAACGGCGCCGTCCAGATAGGTGCCGGTAGCAATGACGACGGCTTCGCATTCCCAAACCTCGCCCAAACGAGTGGTCACCGAGCAAACGCGGGGAATTTCGGGCGCGATTGCGGATTGTTTCACGTGAAACAGTTTGCCAGCCGCGCCCGCCAATGCGGGTTCCGCTCTTTCCGCGCTTGTTGCATCGCTTTCCGCACTCGCCGTTTCTGGTTGTTCCGTTCCGGCATTCCTTCCTTCATTCTTATCTGTACTCTCTATATCATGATTGTTAATTATTTCACAATCTTGATGGATTGGGATAGGGCAACCGTCGGCAGGGGAACCGGAAGCGGGCTCGCCCGCCGGTGCTTCCGGCTCGCCCGCCGCTGTGGTTTGCACCGAGACGATCTCGGCTTGCACCACGCGCAAATGCGGCGTGGTTTCCAGCGTTTGTTTCATTAGCGTGTGGTATTTTTGGCGGTCGGCCTGCACGCGCTTGCTTTGCACCGCCGCACCCTTGCCCAAATTGAGAGTGCGCGATTGCAGCGTTACGCGGTCGGCGGCGTATCCCATTTCGCCGCCCAAGGCGTCAATCTCGTAAACGAGGTGTCCTTTTGCCGTTCCGCCGATGGAAGGGTTGCAGGGCATATTGGCAACGCTATCCAGCGAGAGGGTAAACAAAACGGTGTCCACGCCCATGCGCGCGCTTGCCAGCGCCGCCTCGATTCCGGCGTGCCCGGCGCCAACAACGGCAACCGAAGTTTTCAGCTCGTTTTTCATGTTGTTTTCCTCTCTTTTTTCGCTGATTTTGAGGTAAAAATGATTGATTTTCGCATATACGTCCTTCAAATTTCAAAATTTGAGAGCCGTTTGCTCCGATCGGGATTTTGATTTGCGATCGTCCGTTTTTCGGTGACCAGAAGATCGACCGCCCGGTCGTGCGGCTCCGAAAAAACGGTGCGGCAAAGGAACGCTTCGGCGCAAACGCCCACGGCAAGACCGGGAAAGGTTTGCAAAAAGCGGTCGTAATATCCCCCGCCGTAGCCGATGCGTGTGAAAGTCGGATCGTAGCCGAGCGCGGGGAGAATACAAACGGCGCGGTCGTCGGGCGCGAGTACGGGCGCGTTTTCGGGCGGGACGGGAATGCCGAACGCGCCGGAAACGAACGGTGCTTTTGGCGTTGCCTTGCGGAACACGAGCGTTTTCGGGTTGGAACGGCAAACGGGAAACCCGACCGGAATGCCGCGCGCGGCGGCAAAATCCGCCAGCGGCAACAGGTCAATTTCCGATCCCGTGGGGTAGTAAAGCAAAAGCAGTGAGCAGTTTTGCAGGCAGGGCAGGGCGGCAAGCCGTTCGCAAACGGTTTGACTGACGGCGCGGCCTTCCTCACGGGAGCGCGCGTTGCGTTCTTTCAGAAGTGCCTGCCGCAACCGACGTTTGGCTTGCGCCGCGGTCAGGCCGGAATGCTCGATTGAAAAATCAAAAACGGGTTTTTCCATAAAACAAATCCCATCAGTCGGCCAAAACGGCTTTTTTTACCTTATCGGCAACCTCTTTTCCACGCAGAGCCGCCAAAATTTCCAGTCCGAACTCCATGGCAACGCCCATGCCCGCGGCGGTGATGACGTTTCCATCGCGCACCACACGCTTCCCCGAAAGGATTGCGCCGGCAAGCTCGCCTTCAAAGCCGGGGTAGCAGATCGCTTCCTTTCCGGCAAGATAGCCGCGCCGACCCAGCACAAAGGGGGCCGCGCAAATGGCGCAGAGCAACCCGCCGTTCTTTTCACAGGCGCGCAGGGCGGCCGAAACGGTTTTGGAAGCGTCCAGGTTTTTTGCGCCGGGCATTCCGCCGGGCAGAATGACGGCTTCGGGTGCGCCGTCGCGGAACAGTTCCTCGGGCAGGTCGGCGCCAACGCGGACGCCGTGAGAGCCGACGGCAAAATCGGCCCCGCCCACGGCCAGGGTGGTAACCTCTACGCCGCCGCGCCGCAGAAGATCCAGCGGCAGGAGTGCCTCGATCTCCTCAAATCCGTTTGCCAAAAATAAATAGACCATAAAAAACTCCTTTTTTGCAGGCAAAAATCACTCAAAAAGTGCCGTTTTCGCATATACGGGGTTCAAATTTTCAATTTCCGAAAAAGCAAAAGCCCCAAGCGCGCGGCCGGGGCTTTCTGCCAAAAATCAAATATCGGGCCAGCCGATCATTCCTCGTCCTCTTCCTCTTCGTCACCGCCGAAATCGGGAATGACGCCGGCAATATCCACGCCCGCGGGGGAGATGATGATGGTGTTGCGGTTGGTTTTGGTCATTTCGCCGCCGATGACGTAGGCAACGCCGGCAAGAAAATCGACCAGACGGTAGGCCTGATCCTTTTCCAGGTTGCTGATGTCCAAAAGGACGATCGAGCCCTCTTTGAGCAGGTCGGCAACCGGAATGGCGTCGGCGGTGGAGTGAGGGGTCATGATTTTGAGCGAGACCTTCTCCTTGGAAACGGCGGGGCGGATGTTGGGGTTTTTGCGGGTGGTGGAATCAATGGCGGCAATCCCCTTTGCCACGTCGGGGTCCTCGATCTCCTGCTCGTCGGCAGCGTCGTAATCTTCAATTTCGTCCAGCGGATCGTCTTCAATGGGGTCGGTTCCCCGAATAAAGCGTTTGAGCAGGTTCATAAAAAATCTCCTTTACGTCAATTTGGTTGGTCTTGTCCGGGCGTCCGGAAAAGCGAGCGGCCGACGCGAATGATCGTTGCGCCTTCCTCAATGGCAACCGGGAAGCTT
>JBGUNW010000239.1:0-1527 GCA_045117555.1 Eubacteriales bacterium | reverse complement strand
AGCACCGCCCAGCTATTAGCAGAAAATGCGGCGATTATTGTGCATGTAAAGAATGGTGCAGCTTCTACAAAGCAATGCACGAGGGAGAATAAACCATGACAGACTTAAACCACATTACAGTTATCGGACGACTTACACACGAAATCACCGAGCGCGACTTTGGATACATCACGACCGGCACAGCGCGCCTTAATATTTCGATTGCGGTAAACCGCGCCGAAAAGCATAACGGCGAATGGAGCGACAAGGCGTCATATTTCGACGTTACCGTTTGGGGCAAGACCGCCGAAAACATCAAGCCATATCTTAACAAGGGCAAGCAGATAGCGGTCGACGGGCACTTAGACCAGCAGCGCTGGGAAAAAGACGGTCAGAAATTCAGCCGCGTTGTAATTATTGCCGACCAAGTCCAGCTATTAGGCGGAAAGGACGCGGGCGCACCTGCACCACAGCAGAGCGCACCACAACAACAGACATACGACGGGGACGACTTCCCCGAAGATATACCGTTTTAATGCAGGGGGTGAAACATGGAAGGCGCAGGAAAGATTTATAAACAGATCTGCTCAGTAATGCAGGAAATAAACGCAATCGGCAAAGACCGCACAAACAAAACACAAAACTTTCAATACCGCGGAATTGACGACGTAATGAACGAGCTGCACAGCGTACTCTCAAAATGCGGGGTTTTCGTAGTACCGCAGGTATTGGACGAAGCCCGCTCAACGGGAAAGACAAAAAGTGGCGGCGATATGTTCTACACACGCCTTAAAATCAAATTCACATTCTACGCAGAGGACGGCTCATATATTGAATCCGTAGTAATCGGCGAAGCAATGGACACGGGCGACAAGGCAAGCAATAAAGCCTTAAGCGTCGGCCTTAAATACGCATTATTGCAGGTTTTCTGCATACCGACAGAGGATGAAAAAGACCCCGACGCACAGAGCCCCGAACCACAAGCAGGAAGCATGAAACCTGCACCGGCAAAAAAAGCCCCTGCGAAATTTGCCTTTGAACCAAAAGGCGGCGAAACAACACCAGCAGAAAAGAAAGAGCTCGGCGGGCTGCTTTCCACAAAATACCCGAACGGTGGCGCAGTATTCAGCAAGGACGAAGCAAAGAAATACAGCGACATGCGCAAGGACTACACCGCCCGCGAGGTAATCGAAACAATCAAGCGCGACCTTAACGCAAGATTGAACCCGACAAGCACAATGAAAACCGCGGGCGACGTAATGAGGGAGCAGGCACAGCAGGCGCAGGAATTACCGCCACAAGTTGAAGCCGTAAAAGCAGCGTTTGACGGCGAAGTGGTAACACCACCGCAGCAGCCAAGCTTTGATAACATGCAGCCAGCAGAACAGAGCGATCAAGGCTTTGACATCTACTAAGGCGGGGGCGGAAACATGGTGCAGTACGTACTAAAGCGCGCAACAATCGCGGGAAAGATTGCATTTATTCCACCGGCAGACGACGGCGCAAATGCGAATATAAAACACGAGCTGCGCAAGTGTCGCGACAAAT
>JBGUNW010000238.1:0-7165 GCA_045117555.1 Eubacteriales bacterium | reverse complement strand
CACCGTCTCCTGAAGGGTGTCGGCAAGGGTCTTGGAGGCGGGATTGTTGGGCGAATACCAAACCTGCAAGCCGTCGTAACGCGAATCGGGATAGGAGTTCATGTGAACGCTTATGAAAACGCAGTTCGGCGTTTGTTCGGCAATCTCGCGGCGCGTGGCAAGATCAAGCGCCTTTTTGCGGCCTTGATAATCTGCGTTTTTGTCATAAAGCAGCTCATCCTCGGTCCGGGTCATCAAAACGTGAAATCCGTTTGCCGTCAAAAGTGTTTGAAGTCGTTTGGCAATGGCAAGATTCAGCTCCTTTTCCAGAATGCCGCTTTCGCTTACGGCGCCGCCGTCTTCGCCGCCGTGCCCGGCGTCCAGAAGAATGGTCGGCGGTACCGAATTTGCGGCTCCGGCTTTTTGAAAGCCGGTTTCTTTTGCAAACACCACCGAAATCCCGGCAAGAATGGAAACGGCAAGCAAAAAGGGAAGAATGACCCTTTGAAACATTTTCGATTCGCTCCTTTTTTCTTTTTCAGTTTCATTTTCATTTTATCCTTTTCTCCTCTTTTTTATGACGAAAACGAAAAGCCGGAAAAAGTCGAAAAAGTGATTGACAAGTCTTCTTTAATTTGTTATAATATCCATAAATTATTCCTTGGGAGGTTGAAGATGAAACAGAAAGCAAAACTTCTGAAAGATGGCTTGACGTTTGACGACGTGCTTCTGATTCCCGCAAAAAGCGAGATCCTGCCCGCCGATATCTGCCTGAAAACAAGATTGACCAATCAGATCACGCTTAACATTCCGCTTTTGAGCGCGGCAATGGATACCGTTACCGAATCGGCAATGGCAATTGCCATGTCGCGGGAAGGCGGCGCCGGCGTGATCCATAAGAATATGAGCATTGACCGGCAGGCGGATGAAGTTGACCGCGTAAAGCGGAGCGAAAACGGCGTTATTCTCAACCCGCTTTTCCTTCACCCTCAAAACCTTGTGGCCGAAGCCGAAGCAATGATGCATAAATTCCGCATTTCCGGCGTTCCGATCTGCGATGATAATAAAAAGCTCGTTGGCATTATTACCAACCGCGATATGCGCTTTATGACCGATTTTAACGTTCCGATTGCCGATGTGATGACCCCGCAGGAACGCCTTGTTACCGGTCCGGTAGGCACTACGCTTGCCCAGGCGCAGGAGATTTTGGCAAAACACCGCATTGAAAAGCTCCCGATCGTAGATGAAAAGGGAATTTTGTGCGGCCTGATTACCATTAAAGATATTGAAAAGGCCAGCAAGTATCCCAATTCCGCAAAGGATTCCAAAGGCCGCCTGATTTGCGGCGCCGCCATTGGAGCCACCAAGGATGTTTTGGATCGCGCCGGCGCGTTGCTTGCCGCGGGCGCCGACTTTTTGGTGCTGGATTCGGCGCACGGGCATTCTGCAAATATTCTGAAAGCCATTGCCAAGGTCAAAGAAAAATATCCCGAGGCACAGCTGGTTGCCGGAAACATTGCAACCGCCGCCGCCGCGCACGATTTGATTTCGGCCGGCGCTGATGCCATTAAAGTGGGGATCGGTCCGGGTTCCATTTGTACAACGCGCATCGTTGCGGGTATCGGTGTACCGCAGATCACGGCGATTATGGACGCCGCCGAGGAAGCCGACAAATATAACGTTCCGGTCATTGCCGACGGTGGTGTAAAATTCTCCGGTGACTTGACAAAAGCCATTGCCGCGGGCGCTTCCTCCATTATGATCGGTTCGCTCTTTGCAGGGTGCAGCGAAAGCCCCGGAGAAGAGGAGCTTTATCAGGGTCGCCGGTTCAAGGTTTATCGCGGCATGGGTTCGATCGCCGCTATGGAGCAGGGTTCCAAGGACAGGTATTTCCAGGAAAGCAACAAAAAACTGGTTCCCGAGGGCGTGGAAGGCCGCGTTCCGTATAAGGGAAGCATTGCCGACACCGTTTACCAACTTATGGGCGGCTTGCGCTCCGGCATGGGATATTGCGGAACGCCCACCGTTGACGATTTGCGCCGCGACGGGCAGTTCATTCGCATTACTAACGCGGGTTTGAAGGAATCCCACCCGCACGACATCAACATTACCAAAGAAGCACCCAACTATTCCACGCAAGGATAAAAAACGGAAAAAGCCCCGGCGGATTCTATCCGCCGGGGCTTTTTTTATTTTTCTGTTTCTTTCTTTTTCCGCATGGCAAACGCCGCGGCGGAAACGGCCAAAAGGGCGGGAGCAACGCCCCCTGCCGTGGAGTTACAGGAGGATTTTTTCGGTTCCGGTTCCGGGGTTACCGGTTGATCCGGCGTATCCGGGGTTCCGGGGGTTCCGTCGTCAATGTATTCTTCGTATTGGTCGGGGAATCGATCGGAGAATTTTTGGCTCAACAGCCAGGGGAAAATGTCATCCCGTTTGTAAACGTCTTCCCAAATGTTGTGGCCGTGTTCGGAGTAGGGCGTGTAGGTAATGTTGCCGTTGATTCTTTTCAGCGCGTCAACCATTTTTTCGGTTCCGCGGCATGGAACCACGGTGTCTTGCAGACCGTGGAATGTCCAAATGGGAATCTCCTTGATCACATTTGCTTTGCGGTAATCGGCACCGCCGCAAAGCGGCATAGCGGCCGTAAACAGCTCGGAGTGGCGCACCAATAGATCCCACGTTCCGAAACCGCCCATGGAAATTCCCGTTACGTAAACGCGGTTTTTATCTACGGCTTTTTCGTCCCGCACTTTGCGAAAAAGCTCTGCAACGGCGGCAAGAGGAGCCGATTCGGCAATCTTCGTGGAGTCGTAATCGCAGTAAACATCCCACATTTGCTTGGTTTCTACCCACAACGCGTCACCCGGGCATTGCGGCGCAAGCACAATGCAGTTGTAGATTTCGGAATTCGGATTTTTGAACGGTTCGCAAATTCCGAGATTTAATTGCGATGTATTATCGCTTCCGCGCTGGCCGAGTCCGTGTAAAAACAGAATGAGCGGATATTTCTTTTGCGAGTTATAATCCTTCGGGTAAAAGATACGGTAGTTGATCTTCGTCCCCTTGGAAGAGGTAAAGCTTCCGGCTTCAAAAATGTCTGTCATATTCACGGTTTCCTCCACTTTCGGTAGGTCGCTGTTTTCTGCTGATGCATAAATGGAAAATGCGGTTATCAAAACAACCATGGATAAAAAAACGGCTGTAATTCTTTGCATAATCAGACCCCCCTTTTTTTGTTCATTATAGCACGCGTAACTTTATATGTCAATCAAGAAACGGGTTTTCTGCAAAATCATTTCAAAACAGTTCAATAATTTTTCCAAGAGAGAGGGAAAAGATCGAAACGCGATCCGGCCGTTTGCCGAAAAGCTGTTCCACTGCCCGCGCATAGTATTCCAGCTGATTGCCGTGGCGCGCTTTCAGGTGCGCCCGCAAGAGCGCGGGGTCGTTTAGCTCCTCTTGGGTAATGTGGTCGGTTTTGTAATCGTAAAGCTCGATTTTTCCGTCCTGCCCGACAAGAAGCAGATCGATCGACCCTTGCACGAACAGCTCCCGACCTTTTAAAGACGCGGCAAGATCAGGGTTTTTCGTTAATTCTTCCAGCGGAACGAACAGGGAAAACTGCTGTTCCCGATAAACCGCTTTTGCGGCCTGGATTTTTTGCATTAACTCGCTTTCCGCAAACCGTTTAACGGCGCGAAGATTGACGATTTTTGCAGTGTCCTCGGAGAGGAATTTTTGCTCTGCCAAACGATCCAGCTCCGCTTTGATCCCGTTTTTCAACAGATCGGCAAAATTGCAATCCGCAAGGAAGGCGTGCGTTGCCGTTCCGACCTCGGCGGCAGTTGGTTGCTCGCGCTCGGCAAGCAGCGATTGAAATTCGGGTTGCCCGGAGCGCATAAGCGAAATACGTTCGGCAATGGAGGATTCCTCATCTCCGTTTTTCAGAATATCCAGCAGGTCGGCGTTCAGTTTGGAGGCGGCCGCTTTGGTGGGAATGCCTTGCAGCGCACCCAACGGATAAACGAAGGAGCCGGCTTTTTCCAACACGTTACGATAATGCAACGCTATGGGATCGTCCTTTACAGTCGGTTTTGCAACAATGGGTTCATCTTTTACGAACGCGGACGTTTCCGCTTGCGGATCGGTACCGGCAACGTATTGCAAATCCACCTTTTTTCGTTCTTCCGGCATTTTTTCCAGTACACCGCAGACCCAATCAATATAACTTTTGGCGGAGAGAATGGAATTTCGGTCGTTCCGACGGATCATAGAAGCGTCCAGCCGGAATTTCTCGGTTTTCCGCGTAGGAGTTGCCGCAAGATAGAGCTTTTCCCTCG
The DNA here is from genome assembly GCA_045117555.1 of Eubacteriales bacterium. GTDB lineage: Bacteria > Bacillota > Clostridia > Oscillospirales > CAG-272 > UMGS1865. Next base: position 2,846 of record JBGUNW010000238.1, on the reverse strand, counting down.
CGCGCGTCATGGCGACGTACAGCAGGCGGATCTCTTCTTCCAGCTCCGCGTCTTTCGCCGAAAAATCGGCGATCGTCTTTAAAAACGAGGCCTTTGAAAGCTCATTTTCTCTGCTATACAAATAAGAGTCAAAACCAACTTCTTTCCGCTATACCAAGCGCGGTTTGGAAACCGACGATTGAATGGATCTTCCGCAATCCACCACGAATACAACGGGGTATTCCAATCCTTTGGAGGCGTGGATGGTCATGGCGTTGACGGCGCTTTCGGCTTTGCGGAATCCGCTGCTTTCCAGTTGGTCGGCTTGTTTTAGACGCGTCAGATAGTTCAAAAAACCGTATAAGCCCGTCCAGGCCGACTGCTGATATACGCGCGCCTGTTCGTAAACCGTTAAAAATTCGGGCGTAAAGGCATACGGTTGGAGCTTTTGATCCTGATACAGAATGCGAAGGAACCGATCTGCCGATTGAACGGCGGCAATACTGCGGTAAAAATCCAGCCATTGGATAAATACCGCGGCTTTTTGAGCAAGCTGACCTTCGGCTTGCGCCGAGAGGGTGAGTGCGTCAAAAAGCGATTTTTCGGCGGAAAATTCGGTGCGCAGCGTTTGAAGCTCGTCCAAAGAGAACCCGCCCCGGTCGGAAAGCAAATGCTCGGAAAGCGGAAGATCGCGGTAGGGATTGTCGATCACGCGGAGCAGATTGAGCAATTCCATAAAGAGCGGAGATTGGGAAATGGAATTTCCGCTGACGTTTGCAATGGGAATCCTGCGCGTTTCCAATTCTTTCTGAAATTCGGAGAGCGGTTCTTTCTTTCTGGAAAGAATGGCAATGTCGGAGGGCTCGATTTTGGAACCGTCATTTTTTCTTCCGCTTTTCAAAAGGCGTTGGATCTCGTCCGCAACCCAAATCACTTCGTCGCGGCTTGCTTCCGCGGTTGTTTCTTCGGATTCTTTTTTGCCTTCCGGTTTTTCAAAAACGCGAATACAAACGGGGGAAGAGACAACAGGCGTACCTTCGGGAGGAAGCTTGGCGTGTTTTAAATCGTCCTGTGGCAAATAATGAACGCTGTTTGGCGACGCGGAAAAAAGGAAGGAGCAAACGGCGTTCGTTAAATCGATGACCGGCTTATCGCAACGGAAGTTATCGGACATAAATACGCAAACCGAACCGGCGTTTTCGGCTTCCGGCGTTCCGGCAAGCGGCATGGCGCTCCGATAGCCGGCAAAAACAGAGGGATCGCTCCCGCGGAACCCGTAAATGCTTTGCTTGATATCGCCTACCATAAAGCGGTTGTTGCCGCCGATTTTGGCAAAGATCTCATCCTGAATTTCGTCAACGTCCTGGTATTCGTCAATATAAATCTCTTTGTATTGTCCGCGAACGGTTTCCAAAAGCGAATTGTTTTCGGGATCGCTCAAAATTTGGTACACCGCGTCGCGAACGTCGTTGAAATCCTGCATTCCGCGCGTGATTTTCTCGGCGCGATAGCGTTCCTGAAAGGCCGTATAAAAACGATAAAGCATTTCGGCCAATTCGGCGGTTTTCAAAAAGACCTTTTTTTGCTCTGCGGGGAAAATGGAGTCCACCAGCGGGCGGTAGGTGTTTTGTAAAGCACTTTTAAAAGCGTTTCGAGCGTTTTTGTAAAAATCGGGCCAGCGTGGTTTTCCGCCTACGCGACTCAAATCCGTAAATTCAAAAGCGGAAAGCGCCTTTTGCAGGGCTTCCCAGCTCTTTGCGCGAAGGGCTTGCAGGATCGATTCGCAATGGGATTCTTCATGGGCAATTACGCCGCCCATTTTCTGCTCGTTTTCCGAAATTATCAAGCATTGTTCTTTCATATCTTTCAGGACTTGGAGATACGAAAGGATCACCGGTTCAAACCGGGCAAGAAAAGCGGCGCCGGGGCGCGTTTGCAAAAAGGGAAGTTCGGCTTCGGCGCTTAGCTCCTCGGCCGATTGACGCAAAGCGTTGATCCCGCCTTTTACGCGGCCGAAACTTGCGTAAAACCGAATAAAAATATCGTTGATGTTGCTTGTTGATGTTCCATCGAAAAAATGGTCGATACAATCGGCAAAAAGATTGTTTTGAATTTTATCAAACGGGCCTTCTCCGTTTTCCGCCACGTTGTTTTCTTCGTACTTTTTGTAAAATTCGGGAATCAGATCGTCCAAAATCTCTTCCGAGAGTACGCGCAGTTCGTTCTCGTCCGCCAAACGGAAATTGGCGGGAAGCCCCAAGCTTTCAAAATGCGCGCGCACGATTTGCAAATAGAAGGAATCGATCGTTGAGATTTGCGCGCCGCCGAGCTGCAAAAGCTCGTTTCGTAATTTTTCTCTTGCCCCGTCAGTAAGTTCCTCTTTGGAAAGTTCCTTTTCAATCGCTTTTGCAATTTTGCTTTTCAGTTCCGCGGCGGCAGACCGCGTAAAGGTGACGATCAGCAAATCGGTCAGTCTGATATCGGAATCTGGGTCCAGAATGCGCCGAATGACGCGCTCGGTCAGCACGGCCGTTTTCCCCGAACCGGCCGCGGCGGAGACCAAAATCAAACGATCGCGCAATTTGACGGCTGTTTTTTGCGCCGTTGTCCATTCAGGCATTGTTTTTGATCTCCTTTCTCAATAATATTTTCTCACGGGTTTTGCAACCTTGCAGTTTTCCCGGACAGTGCAATATTGGCAGGCATCCTCGGAAGGCGTTTTTTCGGCGCAACCGCTGAAAATTCGTTCCGCAATTTCGGTAACGTTTGCGCAAACGCGCTCGATCAGGACTTCAATTTCATCGCGGGTCATCTTTTTCAATCCCTTTTCTTCGGGATCGTCGGCGCTGCCGATGGTGAATCCGTCC
>JBGUNW010000237.1:0-4682 GCA_045117555.1 Eubacteriales bacterium | reverse complement strand
CCGCATGAACAAGCGCGGCATGACCGGCTGTTTGACGATTTTTGATATTGCCCCCGCCGATCTTTCCCCGCTCTCCCCGGAAGAACTCCGCAAAACCATGCTTTGAGAGAACGAATATGAAAGAATTTGAAAACGATTTGATCTGCGAAAACCTTTCGGTCAACTCCAAAGGACACCTTTGTTTTGCGGGAATGGATACCGAAAAACTGGCCGCCCAATTCGGCACGCCGCTCTATTTGATGGACGAGGATCGCGTTCGCTCGAACTGCCGCGCCTTCCAAAGCGCCGCAAAAGCCGCTTTCGGTGAAAAATACCGCATTTTGTTTGCTTCCAAAGCCGCTTCCTTCAAGCGGCTCTACCGCATTATGCGCGAAGAAAACATGGGCGTTGACGTGGTTTCCCAAGGAGAAATTTACACGGCAGATGCGGCGGGATTCCCTATGGAAAACGCCTTTTTCCACTCCAACAACAAAACCGACGCTGATATTTGCGCGGCTATGGACGCGGGCGTTGGCTACTTTGTTTCGGACAACACGGAAGAGCTTGCCGCGTTGGAAAAAGAAGCGGCAAAGCGCGGCGTTTGCCAAAAGGTACTGCTTCGCCTGACCCCGGGGATCGACCCCCACACCTACGAGGCGGTGGCAACCGGGAAGGTGGATTCCAAATTCGGGTTTGCCATTGAAACGGGACTGGCCGACAATGCCGTGGCCTATGCGCTCTCCCTTCCCCACGTCAAGCTCTGCGGGTTCCATTCACACGTCGGCTCGCAGGTGTTTGATTCCGAGGTGTTTTTGCGGGCGGCCGACGTTATGCTCCGTTTTATTGCCCACGCAAAAGAAAAATACGCGTTTGAGGCGTTGATCCTTGATTTAGGCGGCGGATTCGGCGTTCCCTACATTGCGCAAAATCCAAAACCGAACGTTGGCGGCATCATTGCCGAAATCGGCGAAAAGATCGGATCCCTTTGCAAAGAGCTTGGGATCGTACAGCCGGAAATTTGTTTCGAGCCGGGTCGGGCGATCGTTGCCGACGCCGGCATGACCCTTTATACCGTGGGATCGGTAAAAACCATTCCCGGCTACCGCACCTACGTTTCGGTGGACGGCGGCATGGGCGATAATATCCGCTATGCGCTCTACGGCTCGGCTTACACCATTCTTCCGGCATTGAAAATGCGCGAAGAACGCGATTTGGTTGCCGACGTTGCCGGCCGGTGCTGTGAAAGCGGCGATATTCTGCAACGGAAGGTTCCGCTCCCCCGCTCAACCGCGCGCGGCGATTTGCTCGCCTGTCTGACCACCGGCGCCTATCACTACTCCATGGCGTCCAACTACAACCGCATTCCCCGCCCGCCGATCGTAATGATCCGGGGTGGTACGCCTTCGGTTGCCGTCCGGCGCGAAACCGTGGAAGACCTTGTAAAATTGGATGAATGATAAAAAAACCGCGTTGGCGAATTGCCAACGCGGTTTTTCCCTTGGTTTTATTTTCTCTTCTTTCTGTTCCAAATCCAGCCGGCTATCGGCACGCCCGCGGAAAAAGCAAGGCACAAATAAACGAACAGATTGCCGATTTGGGTATACACCGTTTTTTGAGAACTCATTTGAACGGGCATTACCAAGTAATCCTTCACCAACGGCTCGGTTTGCGCAACGATCTCGCCCTGCGGGGTAACCACCGAGGAAATGCCGGTATTGGCCGAGCGAAGCACCCATTTGCCTGTTTCCACGGCGCGCAACTGCGCCTGCGCGTTGTGCTGATAAACGGCGGCGGAATCATAAAACCAGGAATCGTTGCTGGAAATAACCAGTAACTCCGCGCCGTCGCGCGCGCTCGCTCCGGCAAGCGCGTCATAAATCGAATCAAAGCAAATCAAAGAGCCGATCTTTCCCCATCGGCTTTCAAACAAGGCGGTGGACGTTCCGGCGCTTAAATCTTCCAGCACCGAAAGCTCGACGAGCGGCGGGACCAACGCCTCAAAAATGCTCCGCAAAGGCACGTATTCGCCAAACGGCACCAAATGCCGTTTGAGGTATACGGTATCGGAAAGCCCTTTCTCGCGATCCACAAAGTAAAGCGCGTTATAAGGGTTCCTTTCTTCGTCGTAATACAGCGCGCCAACGATCAGATCGGCGTTTGTTTCGCGGGCAAGCTCCTCCAAGGTGTTCCACGTGAGATCAGTGGGGGCAAACGGAAGCGCGGTTTCCGGCCAAACGATCAATTCGGCGCCGTTTGCGGCGGCCTCTTTGGTCAGTTTTTTGTAAATGAAAAGATCGTTGCTGCTTTTCCATTTATCGTCAACCCCGATATTCCCTTGCAAAACAGCCGCCCGGACCGTTTTTTCGTTCGGAATTTCCCTTTTCTGCCAAACCAATCCAAGCCCGAGGTTCCCAACGAAGAGCGCCGCCGCCAAAATGCCGCATGCCACCGTCTTTTTCGGCGTATATGCAATTTCAACGAGAAGCGCGTTGACCGAAACGATTAAAAAGGTAACGGCATAGCTGCCGAAAACCGAGGCGATCCAAAGCATGGGGCGCATATCCACCTGCCCCAGGGCAAGCCGCCCCCACGGAACGCCCATCCAGGTTTGCGCGGTCAGCCATTCGTAACCCGTCCAGAGCGCGGCAAAGGCAAATGGTCGCAAAAGCGGAACCCTTCCGAAAATCCCGGTTTTGTGCATGGTGCGGAACAATAAAAACAGCACGCCTGAAAGAAGCCCGTAAAGCGCCGGGACACCGATCCACCCCGCGGCAATGACGGCAACGGCGGCGCCGTTGCTCATTCCCATTGAATCCATAGGATAAAGATAAACGAGCCAGTGAAACTGAATAAAATAAAAAACAAAACCCGCAAGAAAACCGCTTCCGAACGCGGCGCGGCGCGTCCCCTCGGCACGCTTGCAAACAGCGTTTGCCCCGTGGATGAGCGGGATCATACCAAACCACGCCAAAAATCCGATCTGCGGCAAAATCAAGGGCAAGGCGGTCAACCCCGCTCCGAAAGCGATCCAAAAAAGCTGTTTTAACGTCTGTCGGCGCATGGGGATACCTCCTTTCCTTCTTTCAAAGCAATTTACAAATCAAATTCTTTTAAAAACCAAATTTTCTCTTTCGGTATTTCAAACCGTTTTCCGTTCAGATACCCCAACGTTCCGTCGTTCGAGGAAAAGCGAAAAGCGAGCCGATAAGCGTACAACGCCTGGTATTTATACCCACGTTCGCGATCCCGGCGATTGACCCCGTACTTACCGTCCCCCAGCAGCGGGTGGCCGATATGCGCCATGTGCGCGCGGATCTGATGCGTTCTCCCGGTCACCAGTTCTACCTCCAAAAGCGACAACCCACGGGCCTCGGCAAGAACGCGATATTTGGTAATGATTTTTTTCCAGCCCGGCTTTTCCTCGTCAACGATGGAAACCAGATTGTCGGCACTGTTTTTTTTCAAATAGCCGTAAAGCGTATCCTTTTGCCTTGGCATTTTGCCGTGCACAACGCAGAAATAGCATTTTTGCAATTCGTCGTTCCGAATTTTCTCGTTCATTTCGCGCAGGGCTTCGGCGGTTTTTGCCGCTATTACAATGCCGCCGGTGTTGCGGTCGATCCTGTTGCACAGCGCCGGCGCAAACGATTGCTCGGCGCGGGGGTCATACTCCCCCTTTTGCGCGAGATAGGCCTGCACGTGCAGAATAAGGGTATTCTCGCCGCCCGAAACGTCCTCGTGCACCAATACGCCCGGCCGTTTGTTCAAAAGCAGGATATTTTCATCCTCGTAAACGATCTCCAATTTCGGCTCGATCCGAAAAAGCGCGCCGGTATCCCCGGCGGGAGGCGCAAAGAACTCGTCCCGGATGAACAGCTGGATCTCGTCGCCCTCGGCAAGCATATAGTTCGGCTCGGTCCTCGCCCGGTTGACCTTGATTTTTTTCAGCCGGATGTATTTATACATCATAGAGGTGGGGAGCCCTTTGACCGCTTTGGACAAAAACTTATCCAGCCGTTGCCCGGCGTCGTTGCGGTTGACGGTTAAAATCTGCATAAAATCAAGCGGCGGAGAAACAGATCCTGTTTCTCCGCCCTCCTTGTCGTTTTTTTGATTACAGGGTGCCGAAAATACGGTCGCCTGCGTCGCCCAAGCCGGGAACGATGTAAGCGTTCTCGTTGAGGTGGCTATCCAATGCGGCGGCGTAAATTTCTACGTCGGGGTGCGCTTCCTGCACCTTTTTTACACCCTCGGGCGCGGCAACCAGACACATAAAGCGAATCTGGCGGCAGCCCTTGGCCTTGATCATGGAAAGCGCGTCAACAGCCGAGCCGCCGGTTGCCAGCATCGGGTCAACCAAAATAACGATTCGCTCGCCGATGTCCGGCGGAAGTTTGCAATAATACTCTACCGGCAGGTGGGTTTTGGGATCGCGATACAAGCCGATATGGCCGACCTTTGCAACCGGAATCAGGTTGAGGAGCCCATCCACCATACCCAAGCCCGCGCGCAGAATGGGAACGATGGCCAGTTTTTTACCGGCGATCATTCTTGCCTGCGTTTTGCAAATCGGCGTTTCAATGGTGATCTCTTCGGTGGGCAGATCGCGCGTAAGCTCGTAGCCCATCAGCATTGCAATTTCATCCAGCAGTTGGCGAAAATCCTTGGAACCCGTCTTTTTGTTTCTCATAATGGAAAGCTTG
>JBGUNW010000236.1:0-3000 GCA_045117555.1 Eubacteriales bacterium | reverse complement strand
ATGCCGGAATTTGCAGGCCGGAACGCGAAAAAATGTATTGACAAAAGTTTTTTTGAATGCTATAATAAACAGTAAATTATAAAAAAGGAAACGAAGGAAATAACAAGTCCGGAATCTACGGCAGATACAAAAAAGCGCGCCGGCTGAAAGGAGGCAAACGAAAATGACGACGAGAAGAAAAGCGGCATGGGTATTAACCATTCTGTTTGTTTTTGTTTTGCTTTTTTCTCATCTTTTCGTCATAGCGGAAGCCGACCACGAATGCTCGGGCGAAGACTGCCCGATTTGTGAGATCCTTGCTGTTGTTTCGTGTACGATCAAAGAGTTGGCTTTGATCGGCGCTGTCGTTATTGTTTGCGCCGTATTGATCTCCGCGTTCGCAAAAGTGCGGAATGTCGGGGAAAATACGAGATCCGTTTCTTCTCTTATCACTTTAAAAGTCAAACTTTCGAATTAAATATAAAAGGAAACCGACAAGGGAGAAGTCTGTCTTTTTCGGATAGACGTTTTTGCGTATTTTGAGTAATACGCCGCTCCCTTGCCCTTTTTATACCCTTTTATAATTATTTCGGAGGTTTTTTATTGTGAAAAAAATAATTCTATTGTTTATCGCGTTTTGCGCGGTATTCTCCGGGGCGGGCATTTTGTCGGCTTGTTCCGATTCTCAAAAAAGCAACGACAAAATCAAAATCGTAACCACCGTTTTTTCCGAGTACGATTGGACGATGAACGTTCTCGGCGACCGAAAAGACAATGCCGAAGTAACGCTTCTTTTGGATAGCGGCGCGGACCTGCACAGCTATCAGCCCACCGTTGCCGATATCGCGAAAGTGGCAACCTGCGACCTGTTTATTTACGTCGGCGGTGAATCCGACGAATGGGTCGACGACGTGTTGAAGAACACGACAAATCAAAACATGATCGTAATCAATCTTCTTGAAACGCTTGGCGATAAAGCAAAAGAAGAAGAGTTCGTTGAAGGCATGGAAGGGGAAGCACACGACCACGAGGAGGGCGAAGCACACGACGAAGAAGAGGAAGAAACGGAATATGACGAGCACGTTTGGCTCTCTTTGAAAAACGCCGTGATGTTTGTTAACGAAATTGCTTCCGCCCTGGGGAAAATCGACAAAGAGAACGCTTCCGTTTACGAAAACAATGCAAAAGCGTATAATTCCGAACTGTCGGCGCTGGATCGTCAATATGAGCAAGCGGTTGCGGCCGCGGCAACCAAAACCGTATTGTTCGGCGACAGGTTTCCCTTCCGCTATCTTGTTGATGATTACGGCATTTCTTACTACGCCGCTTTCGTTGGTTGTTCCGCGGAAACGGAAGCAAGTTTTGAAACCGTTGTTTTCCTTGCGGGGAAAACCGACGAACTCGGGCTTACCGCTATTTTGAAAATCGAGAGCTCCGACGGCAGGATCGCACAAACGATTAAGAACAACACAAACGGAAAGAATCAAAAGATTTTAACGATGGACTCCCTGCAATCCGCAACGAAAAAAGAGTATGCGGCGGGCAGAACGTATTTGAAAGTAATGCAAGATAACCTTGCGGTTTTGACCGAAGCACTCGGATAAGGAGAATCAATATGGCTCAACTCTCGTGTAAAAATCTTTGTATCGGATATGAAAACAACGTTGTCGTCGGCAATTTGAATTTTGAAATAGAAGCGGGGGATTATCTCGCCGTCGTCGGTGAAAACGGCGCGGGGAAATCCACGCTTATCAAGACCTTGCTGGGGCTGATAAAGCCGCTATCCGGCGAGATCAACACGGGAGAGGGGCTGAAAAAGAATCAAATCGGCTACCTCCCGCAGCAAACCGTTGTGCAAAGGGATTTTCCCGCTTCGGTTTGGGAGGTAGTCGTTTCCGGCTGTTTATCCGCAATGGGATTCAGACCGTTTTATGGCAAAAAAGAAAAGGAACTTGCCCGTCTTAATCTTGAAAGAATGGGGCTGAAAGGATTTGAAAAACGTTCTTACAGAGAGCTTTCCGGCGGACAGCAGCAGCGCGTATTACTCGCTCGCGCACTATGCGCAACACGAAAGATCCTGCTTTTGGACGAACCGGTAGCGGGGCTTGACCCGAAGGTGACCGGCGAAATGTACGAATTGATTGAAAAATTGAACGGGGACGGCACAACGATTATTATGATTTCGCACGATATTCACGCCGCTGTCAGATACGCAAACAAAATACTGCATATCGGCAGCAACTCCTTTTTCGGAACGAAAGAGGAGTACGTTTCGAGTGAGATCGGGAAACGATTTATGAATTTGGGAGAAAAAGACAATGGCTGACGTATTTGAAAAATTGCAACTCTATTTCGGGTTTCCGTTTGTTCGCTACGCGCTGATTGTCGGTGTTTTGATCGCTCTTTGCTCTTCGCTCCTCGGCGTAACGCTCGTTCTCAAACGATTTTCGTTTATCGGGGACGGGCTTTCTCACGTTGCGTTCGGCGCAATGGCCGTTGCCGCGATCGCGGGACTCACAAACGAAATGGTCATTGTTATGCCAGTAACCATTGTTTGCGCCGTGCTGCTGCTGAAATCGGGTCAGAACGCAAAAATCAAAGGCGACGCTTCGGTTGCAATGATCTCGGTGGGGGCGCTTGCCGTGGGATACCTGCTGATGAATTTGTTTCCGACTTCATCGAATATTTCGGCGGACGTATGTACGACGCTTTTCGGCTCGACCTCGATTCTGACGCTTTCGCAAACGGAAGTTTGGCTGTGCTTTGCATTATCTGTCGTCGTCGTTCTGGTCTTTATATTCTTCTACAATAAAATTTTTGCGGTAACGTTTGACGAAAACTTTGCAACCGCCACGGGGACAAAGGCAAATATTTATAATCTCTTGATAGCGATTATTATTGCCGTGGTTATCGTTCTTGCAATGAACCTCGTCGGTTCTCTTTTAATATCGGCTCTGATAATATTCCCTGCGCTTTCGGCGATGCGGATATTTAAGAACTTTAAGGCGGTAACGGTTTCTT
>JBGUNW010000235.1:0-33306 GCA_045117555.1 Eubacteriales bacterium | reverse complement strand
GCCGACAGACTAACAGTTCGGTTTGTTCGTTTTTCTCACGCAAAAGCAACGCCGCAACAACTTCTACCATTCGGGTTCCCCTTTGTTTTGATCGGTTGATTCTATTTTACCACATTCTACATAAAAAAACAATATTTTTGGAAAGGATTGACAAAACCTTTTGAGAATGTTATAATGAAAACACCTTAAAAGGAGGTTCGCTTTTATGAAAACTCTCGGCAACATTATTTGGTTCCTGTTTGGCGGACTGCTTTCCGCAATCAGCTGGTTCCTCTTCGGTATTATCTGGTGCATTACCATTATCGGCATCCCGTTTGGCAAACAATGCTTCAAAATTGCGAAACTGGTAATTCTGCCCTTTGGAAAAGTAGTTAAAACCGATTTTGGCAAACACCCGATCGCAAACATTATTTGGATTCTGTTTGGTGGTCTCGGCCTTGCGCTTGGCTACATTATTCTCGGCGTGATCTACTGCATTACCATTATCGGCATTCCTTTTGGCAAACAGTGCTTTAAGCTTGCAACGCTTGGGTTGATCCCCTTTGGCGCTACCATTGAGGACGCTCCGGCAAATTAAAAAACAAACACAACAAAAAACAGCCGACCGGATCCGGTCGGCTGTTTTTTATTGCATTACTCCTCGGCAGGCGTTTCTTCCTTCTTGGGAGCGGCTTTGCGGGTGGTTCTCTTTTTGGGAGCCGCCGTGGTTTCGGCAGTTTCCGCAGGGGCCTGTGCTGCTTCGGCAGGAGCTTCCGCTTTTGCAGCCGTCTTTTTGGCGGCCGGTTTCTTTGCGGCAGTCTTCTTTGCAGCGGGAGCGGCTTTCTTCTCCTCGGTAGCGTCCTGATCGATCAGGCGAACGATTGCCATTTCGGCAGCGTCACCTCTACGGGCACCAAGTTTGAAAATTTGCGTATATCCGCCGTTGCGCTTTGCATATCCGGGAGCGATCTCGTTGAACAGTTTGCTGACAACGTCCTCTTTGGTGATATAGGCAAGTGCGGCGCGGCGGCTGGCAAGCGTATTCTTCTTGCCGAGCGTGATCATTTTTTCCGCCATAGAACGAACTTCCTTCGCTCTGGTAAGCGTGGTTTCGATCTGTCCGTTCTCTAACAACAGCGTAACCATTCCGCGGAGCATTGCTTTGCGGTGCGCGGTCGGTCTACCGAGTTTTCTTGTTCCGGGCATTTTATGTCCCTCCTTTTTGCGTTATACAAATCAGTTTTAGCGATTGATTGGAAGATTACTCTTCTTCTCTTTTGAGGTCCAACCCCAACGAATGGAGCTTTTGAATGACCTCTTCCAGAGATTTTTTGCCGAGGTTGCGGACTTTGATCATATCCTCCTCGGTGCGGTTGGTCAGATCTTCGACCGTGTCAATGCCGGCGCGCTTCAAGCAGTTGAAGGAACGCACGGACATGTCAAGTTCCTCAATGGTCATCTCAAGAACCCGTTCTCTTTGGGTTTCCTGGCGTTCGATCATCACCTTCTGCCCCTTCGTTTCCTCGGAGAGGTTGACAAAGAGGTTGAGATGCTCGTTGAGAATCTTGGCTCCGAGCGAAACCGCGTCTCTTGCCGAGATGGTTCCGTTGGTGAGCACTTCCAGCGTGAGTTTATCGTAATCGGTAATGTTGCCGACACGCGTGTTATCCACCGTGTACTTGACGTTGTAAACCGGGGTAAAGATCGAATCGGTGTAAATAGTGCCGATCGGCGCGGATGCACTTCCGCCAAGCGCCAGGCCGGCATCCAGTTTGTTCCGCTCCTGCGAAACATAACCGCGACCGTTTGCAAACGTTAATTCCATGTAGAAACGCTCGCCCTCGCCTACCGTTGCAATATGGTGGTCGGGATTGAGGATTTCAATATCGGAATCGGCTTTGATATCGCCTGCGGTAACGTCGCGTTCACCGGTAATGTCGATTACGACCGTTTTGGGACCCTGGCAAAACAGTTTTGCCGTAATGCCCTTTACGTTCAGAACGATCTCGGTAACGTCTTCCTTGACGCCGGGAATCGTAGAAAACTCATGCAGAACACCGTCAATTTTAATGCTGGTAACGGCAACGCCGGGCAGCGAGCTGAGCAGAACGCGACGCATCGAGTTGCCGATGGTGATTCCGTAGCCGCGTTCCAGCGGTTCCAGCACGAAGATGCCATGGGTATGGTCATCATTCAAATCCTGCGTTGTAATCACGGGCTTTTCGATCTCTATTTCATTCATTCCAAATATCCTCCTATTATTGATGTGTGGTCAGGTTGCGTTTTTCGATACGGACTGCTTCCAAGTGCATCCGTACCGCGGGCGCAGGGATTACTTGGAATAAAGTTCGACGATCAGCTGTTCGTTGAAATCGAAGTCAACGTCTTCTCTTGCGGGAAGAGCCGCGACTTTTGCGGTAAATGCTTCGGCGTTCACTTCAAGCCACTTCGGAGCGGCATGCGCAGCGGCGGCCTCGGCCAACGCTTTGAATTTTTCGGAAGAGCGGCTGGTTTCTTTAACGGCCACAACGTCCCCTGCTTTAACGATAAGCGAAGGAATGTTGACCTTTTTGCCGTTGACGGTGAAATGTCCGTGCAGGACGAGCTGACGAGCTTCTTTATGCGAAGCGGCAAAGCCCATTCTGTAAACCACGTTATCCAGTCTTCTTTCCAAAAGGCAGATCAGGTTTTCACCGGTCATACCTTCCTTGCGGTCAGCTTCTTCAAAATAGTTTACGAACTGCTTTTCCAGAACGCCGTAATACCGTCTGGTCTTCTGCTTTTCGCGCAGCTGCATTCCGTATTCTCTTACTTTTTTGTTTGCAGCGCCATGCTGTCCGGGAGCGGTGCTTCTGCGATCAAGCGCGCATTTGCCGCTTGTGCAACGATCGCCTTTGAGGAACAGTTTTGTGCCTTCTCTGCGGCAGAGTCTGCAAACGGGACCTGTATATCTTGCCATGTTTTTTTACCTCCACCTAAAATTAAACGCGTCTACGCTTCGGCGGTCTGCAACCGTTGTGCGGAATGGGCGTGACATCCTTGATCATGGTGATTTGCAGACCAACGGTTTCCAGCGCGCGAATTGCGGATTCGCGACCCTGGCCGGGGCCTTTTACAAATACTTCCACCGATTTCAAGCCATGCTCCATTGCGGCCTTTGCGGCTGTTTCGGACGCGGACTGCGCAGCAAACGCAGTGGATTTTCTGGAACCTTTGAAACCGAGTTCGCCGGCAGACGCCCAGGAAATGGTGTTGCCTTCAACATCGGAAATGGTTACGATCGTGTTGTTGAAAGTTGTTTGAATATGGACCGCGCCTTTTTCAATGTTCTTTCTTTCGCGGCGCTTTTTCACAACTTTCTTTGTTGTTGCTGCTTTTGCCATTTTTCAGATTCCACTCCTTTACTTCTTCTTGTTTGCAATGGTCTTTGCGGGACCTTTGCGGGTTCTTGCATTCGTTTTGGTTCTCTGCCCGCGCACGGGAAGTCCTTTTCTGTGGCGGATTCCGCGGTAGCAGTTGATTTCCACCATGCGCTTAATGTTCATTGCAACATCACGGCGGAGATCGCCTTCAACGGTGTAAGAATTTTCGATCTCATCACGAAGTTTTGCAACTTCGTCCTCGGTCAGATCCTTTGCACGGGTATCGGGATTGACACCTGTTTTTGCAAGGATATCGTTTGCGCTCTTGCGTCCGATCCCGTAAATATAGGTCAGAGCGATTTCAACGCGCTTATTGTTCGGGATATCAACACCAGCAATACGAGCCATTCTATTAACTCACCTTTCTGTTGAATTTTCGGCTTTTCCGGTCAATTTGCTCAACCCTGTCTTTGCTTATGTTTGGGGTTTTCGCAAATCACCATGATTTTGCCTTTTCTTTTGATGATCTTGCATTTATCGCAGATCTTTTTTACGGATGGTTTCACTTTCATTGTGTCGTTACCATTCCTTTCTCGCGTTATTTTGCCCGCCAGGTAATGCGCCCTTTGGTCAGGTCATAAACCGAAACCTCAACCGTTACGCGATCCCCCGGCAGAATTCTGATATAGTTCATGCGAAGCTTGCCCGAAATATGGGCGGTTACGATATGCCCGTTGGGCAGCTTGACTTTGAAGTTGGCGTTGGGCAACGCCTCAACCACCGTGCCTTCAAATTCGATCACGTCATCTTTCTGTGCCAGAATAATCCCCTCCATTCCATTCAGAAGTCCTGTTCCACTTGCGTCAGAATCAAAACGCCTTCGCTCGTAAGCGCGATGGTGTTTTCATAGTGTGCCGAAAGTTTCCCGTCGGCGGTTTTTACCGTCCAACCGTCGGGCAATTCGCGCACGTCTTCTCTGCCAACATTCACCATTGGTTCGATTGCAATGGTCATACCGGCGCAAAGCCGGATACCCCTGCCTGCCGTTCCGTAATTGGGAACGTCGGGCGGTTCGTGCATATCGGTACCGATCCCATGACCGACGTAGCGTTTCACGGTGGAAAAACCGTTTGCCACAACGTATCCGTCAATGGCGGCGCCGATATCGCCCAAACGGTTTCCGACCTTGACCTGCTCTACCCCTTTGAAGAAACTTTGTCTTGTCACTTCAATCAGTTTTTGCGCTTCGGCGCTCACCGTTCCAACCGGAATGGTTCTTGCCGAATCGCCTACATAGCCGCGGTAGGTAGCGCCGGTGTCGATCTTGACGATATCACCCTCTTTGAGCACCTTCTTTTTGGAAGGAATGCCGTGGATGACCTCGTCGTTCACGCTGATACAAGCGCTTGCCGGAAAGCCGCCGTAACCCAAAAAGGTGGGTTTGGCTCCGCATTTTTCGATATAGTGGCGAATCGCCTCGTCAATCTCATAGGTCGTGACTCCGGGGCGGACCATATCACGGGCAAGCAAAAGCGCTTCCCCCGTGATACGGCCTGCATCCTTCATCAGAGTGATCTGTTGGGAATTCTTTAAGTGGATCATTGCTTACGCCTCATAGGGGCGAAGCGCCTCGAACACAAGACGAGTTGTGTCCGCAACCTCTTCCTGCCCTTGCACGGTTACCAAATTGCCTTTCTTGGCGTAGAACGCTTTGAGGGGCTCGGTTTGTGCATGGAAGGTTTGGAGTCTGCTCTTGACGGTTTCCGCGGCGTCGTCGGCGCGCACGTAAAGTGCCTGGCCGCATTTGTCGCATACACCCTCTTTTGCAGGCGCCTTATAAAGCACGTGGTAAGATGCTCCGCACGGGCAGACACGACGTCCGCTCATGCGTTCAATGATCTTTTCATCCGCAACTTCGATAGAGAGCACAACGTCGATCTTCACACCCATGGCATCCAGCGCTTCCGCTTGCGGGATCGAACGCGGGAAACCGTCGAGAATGAAGCCGTTTTTGCAGACATCGGAGCCGAGATAATCTTTGATGATCCCGATTACAACTTCGTCCGGAACCAGTTTGCCGGCGTCGATATACGACTTTGCGGCTTTGCCCAGCTCGGTCCCGTTCTTGATTGCCGCGCGGAGAATATCACCCGTGGCAATAGCGGGAATGTTGTATTTTTCGGAAATGTTGGCGGATTGGGTTCCTTTTCCCGCTCCGGGTGCTCCAAGTAAAATAATTTTCATGTGGAGTTGGTTCCTTTCCGCGATCAGTTATCCAAAAAGCCCTTGTAGTTCCGCATCGACATTTGCGCTTCGAGCTGCTGCGCGGTTTCCAGCGCAACGCCCACAAGGATCAGCAGCGAGGAGCCGCCGAATGTGGCAAGACGCGCAAATTCCGGAACGGTTGCGCCGATGATCATCGGAACGCCCGCCACCAGGATGAGGAAGAACGCGCCCAGCGTGGTGATGCGGTTGAGGATCTTCTTGATATAATCCGAGGTCGGCTTGCCGGGGCGAATGCCCGGAACCGAACCGCCCTGACTTCTGATATTGTTCGATACTTCTACGGGGTTGAACGAGATCATAATATAGAAATACGAGAACAGCCAGATCAGAACGATATACGAGATGATATAAATGGGTGTTCCGCTATCCAACCAGTTGTTTACGAAGGTTTTGAAACCGCCGCCCGTAAAGTTTGCAATGGTGGGAAGAATGGAAACGATAGAGCTTGCAAAAATGATGGGCATAACGCCTGCCATGTTGAGTTTGAGCGGCAGGTTGCTGTTTTGTCCGCCATACATTTTGCGGCCCACGACCCGTTTTGCGTACTGGATCGGAATTCTTCTTTCCGAGTTGGTAAACCAAACGATAAATCCTACCAAAGCCGCAAAAACGATCACATAAATGACCACTTTCGCAATGCCGCCGGCAAGATCCCATCCGGTTTTCCACTGCTGCGCGCTGGTGATTTCATCATAGTTCGAGGACATCATCAGGTTCCGCAACTCGGTTACCATCGTTGCCCCGCGCGAAATAATGTTCGCAAACAGGATGATGGAAATACCGTTGCCGATACCGTAATCGTTGATGCGCTCCGCGAGCCACATGATGATCGCCGCGCCGGCACAGAATGCCGCAACCATGGTTACCATGCCGAAATAGTACATGGCTTTGTTTGCTTCTTTATCGATCAAAAGCAAGCCGTAGCTTTCAAGAAGTTTCACATATCCGTAAGCGGTGATCAAGGAAAGAACGACCGTTACGATGCGCGTGATCTTGTTGATCTTCTTCTTGCCTTCCTCGCCCTGTTTGGAAAGCCGCTCCAACGCGGGAATGGCGATCGTTAAGAGCTGGATGACGATAGAAGCGGTGATATACGGCGAAACCGAAAGCGCAAACAGCGTTGCCTGCTCGAATGCGCCGCCCGAAAACAGCGAGAGCATTCCGAACACACCGGCGGTTAATTCGCTGGTGTGGGTTTGACTGACGATTGCGTCAACGTTTACGAACGGGACGAACAGGTTTGCACCAATACGGTAAAGAAGGATGATCATCAGGGTAAAGAGCATTTTCTTCCGGAGATCCGGGATTTTCCACGCGTTCTTAAACGTCTGAAACATCCTTATACCTCCTCTGCCTTGCCGCCTGCTGCCTCAATCTTCTCTTTGGCAGAAGCCGAGAATGCCGCTGCCTTCACCGTCAGTTTCTTGGTCAATTCGCCTCTGCCGAGGACCTTTACGCCGTCCAGCGGCTTGCGGATCACTTTCGCAGCAAGCAGAACGTCAAGGTCGATTACGGAATCGTTGACGAATTTTTCAAGATCGCCGACATTCACGGTTGCATAGTTGGTTGCGAAACGGTTTTTGAACCCTCTCTTCGGATGGGTTCTGTAAATCGGGAACTGTCCGCCTTCAAATCCGGGGCGAACACCGCCGCCGGAGCGAGCGTTTTGTCCTTTATGACCTTTGCCCGCGGTTTTACCGTTGCCGGATCCCGGGCCTCTGCCCTTGCGCCATGCGGCTTTTGCCGAGCCGGGCGCGGGAGAAAGTTCATTCAGTTTCATTCTGCCTTTCCTCCTTTGGCGTTTTCTTGAACGTCCTCAACGCTCACAAGGTGAGCAAGAACGTGAATTTTGCCGCCGAGAACGGCATCGTTCTTTTGCACCGAGCTATCGCCGATCTTTTTGAGCCCCAGCGTTTGCGCGGTTGCTTTCTGCTTGGGCAGTGCGCCGATCAAGCTTTTGGTCAGGGTGACCTTTACCAAAGTTACTTTTGCCTTTTTCATGGTCGTTACCCCCCTTATGCCTTCTTCTTGACCTGATCCGCGGGGATATCGCGGATCTTGGCGATCTGCTCAATGGTGCGCAGCTCTTTCAACCCTTCCATGGTTGCTTTCGCAACGTTGGTGGGGTTGTTGGAGCGCAGGCATTTTGCACGAATGTTCTTAATGCCGGCAGCTTCCAGAACCATACGCACTTTGCCGCCTGCAATGATACCGGTACCGGGAGCGGCGGGTTTGAGAAGCACCTTGCCGGCTCCGTAAATGCCGATCACTTCATGCGGAATGGTGGTTCCTTTGAGGGAAACCGCTACCATATTCTTTTTTGCGTCCTCAATTCCCTTGCGGATTGCTTCGGGAACTTCGGCCGCTTTTCCAAGGCCAACGCCAACGTGGCCTGCGCCGTCTCCGACGACCATTAACGCGGCAAACCGGGCAATACGACCGCCCTTGACCGTTTTGGATACACGGTTCAGGAAGATCAGTTGCTCTTTCAGGTCATGCTCAGCGGGATTGAATTTTTCTGCCATTGTTTTTCCTCCAATTTGTTCAATAAAATGATTGAACAGTGTATAAACCGGAAAATCAGAACTTCAGGCCGCCCTCGCGAGCGCCTTCAGCCAGTTCCGATACACGTCCGTGATACAGATAGCCACCGCGGTCGAATACGACTTCGGTAATGCCCTCTGCGATCGCCTTCTGAGCAATCTGTTTGCCAATCTCTCTTGCGGCGGCCTTGTTTCCGCCGTTTTCGGTAAAGCCATTTCCGAAAGTGGAAGCGCTTACCAGGGTTACGCCCTTAACGTCGTCAATGATCTGTGCGCTGATGTTCGCGTTGGAACGGTACACAGCCAGGCGAGGACGCTCGGGAGTTCCGAAAATTTTTGCTCTTACCCGTTTGTGTCTTTTCAGGCGGGCTTTGTTTGCGTCTTTTCTGGTTACCATGTCACTTCACTCCTTTCTAATTATTTGCCTTTACCGGCTTTTCCTGCCTTGCGGCGGATATACTCGCCGGCATACTTCACGCCCTTGCCATGGTAGGGTTCGGGCGGCCGTTTGCCGCGAATGACAGCTGCGGTTTGACCAACCTTCTGTTTGTCAATACCTTTTACGATGATCGTGTTGGGATCCGGCACCTCAAAGGTAATGCCGTCGGCTTCGGTCATGCAGTATTTTGCCTGCGGAAGTCCGGTGGATACCAGCGAGTGGCCAAGATACAACTGAATGGTTTTGCCCTGCTTGATTACCTTGTAACCAACGCCGACGATCTCCAACTTTTTGGAGAAGCCCTCGGTTACGCCGACTACCATGTTGTTCAGCAGCGCGCGGGTGAGTCCGTGAAGACTCCGGTCTTCTTTTTCGTCCGTAGGACGGGTGACGATGATTTCAGCGCCTTCGACCTTGATGGTCATGCGGGGGCTGAACGTTTCGGTCAGGGTACCGAGTTTGCCTTTGACGGTTACAACGTTGCCTGCTGCAACGTCAACCGTAACGCCGGCAGGGATCGCAATGGGCATTCTTCCGATTCTTGACATGTTCAGTTACCTCCCATTCCGATTACCATACGAAAGCAAGAACTTCGCCGCCAACGTTCAGTTCGCGCGCTTTCTTGCCCGTCATGATACCCTTGGATGTGGAAACGATCGCAATGCCCAGGCCGTTCATAACGTTGGGCATATCCTCGCAGCCGGCATAAATCCGCAGACCGGGTTTGGATACGCGGCGGATACCGCGAATGACCTTGCCCTTACCGGGGAGATATTTCAGCGTTACGCGAATGGTTCCTTGTTTGCCGTCCTCGACGACCTGATAGGATTTAACGTACCCTTCCTCTACGAGGATCTGGGCGATCGCTTTTTTCATGTTGGATGCCGGAATGTCTACCGTCGGATGTTTCGCGTCGTTCGCGTTCCGAATTCTGGTGAGCATATCGGCAATTACGTCTGACATTTGCATTTCAAATTTCCTCCTGATGCAAGTTTCATTTTTCTTGCTGCCCTTGCGGGCGGCGTATCGGCGGTTAAATCCAACTGCGCTTTGGCCGGTCTTGATTTCCTGCCGATAGGTGGGGGTGCGGGATTACCAGGATGCCTTCTTTACGCCCGGGATCTGGCCTTTGTAGGCAAGCGTGCGGAAGCAGATACGGCAAATGCCGAATTTGCGAAGATAGGCATGCGGGCGGCCGCAGATTTTGCAGCGGTTGTATTCTCTGGTGGAGAATTTTTGCTCCTTCTGCTGTTTGAGGATCATGGATTTCTTTGCCATCGTTTTTACCTCCCTCGATTATTTCGCGAACGGAGCGCCGAACAGCGTCAGCAGCTCGCGTGCTTCTTCATCGGTGTTAGCCGTTGTAACGAAGCAGATATCCATGCCGCGGATCTTTTCTACCTTATCGTATTCGATTTCGGGGAAGATCAGCTGCTCCTTCAAGCCAAGCGCGTAGTTGCCTCTTCCGTCGAACGCGTTGGGGTTGATACCCTTGAAGTCGCGTACTTTCGGAAGCGCGAAGTTGAAAAGACGATCCATAAATTCGTACATTCTGTCACCGCGCAGCGTAACCTTTGCGCCGATCTTCATACCCTGACGGATTTTGAAGTTTGCAACCGATTTCTTTGCGGTGGTGGGAATGGCCTTTTGACCGGTGATGATTGCCAGATCGGCAAGCACCGCGTCAAGGGCTTTGGAGTTGTCTTTCGCATCGCCGACGCCGACGTTGACAACGATTTTGTCAAGCTTCGGGATCTGCATTACGCTCTTATAGGTGAATTTTTTCATGAGAGCGGGAGCAATTTCGGCTTTATAAAGTTCTTTTAATCTTGCCATTGTTGTTTCCCTCCTCAATCAAATTTCTGTCCGCATTTTGCGCAAACGCGGATCTTCTTGCCGTCTACGATCTCGGTCTTAACGCGAACGCCTTTTTTGCAGTTGGAGCAGTAAAGCGCCACTTTGCCGGCGTAGATCGCGCCCTCGGCATCAACGATGCCGCCGCTCTCGCCTTGACGGCGGGGTTTGACGTGCTTGTGGATCATGTTAGCGCCCTTAACGAGCACTTTTCCTTCCGCGGGGGAAGTTGCGATTACTTCGCCGATAACGCCCTTGTCATCTCCGGAGAGGACAACAACGGTATCGCCTTTTTTAACGTGCAGATTAGCCATTGTTCGTTACCTCCTCAAAGTACTTCCGGCGCCAAAGAAAGAATCTTGGTGTACTCTTTCTCGCGGAGCTCTCTTGCGACCGGCCCGAAAATACGGGTTCCGCGCGGGGTTTTGTCCTCGCGGATGATGACCGCCGCATTCTCATCAAATTTGATATAAGAGCCGTCGGCTCTCTTTACGCCATGCACGGTTCTGACGACGACCGCCTTGACGACTTCGCCTTTTTTGACGACGCCGCCCGGAGTTGCTTTCTTGACCGCGCAGACAACAACGTCACCGATATTGGCATATCTTCTGCCCGTGCCGCCCAGGACTCTGATGCACATCAGCTCCTTGGCGCCCGTGTTATCGGCAACTTTCATTAAACTTTGTTGCTGAATCACTTTCTTTTCCTCCTACTGATTCAATACGCTACGACGTATTTACTATTCGTGATTAAGTGAAATAATTTCTTCATTGCGCGGCAAGATTATTTTGCCTTCTCAATGATTTCGACAACGCGCCATCTCTTGGTTTTGGAGAGCGGTCTCGTTTCCATGAGGCGGACTCTGTCGCCAACGCCGCAGGCGTTTTCATCGTCCTGTGCGTGCAGTTTCAGAGTTCTCTTCACGATTTTGCCGTACAGCGGATGCTTTACGTTATCCTGAACGGCTACCACAACGGTTTTGTCCATCTTGTCACTGACGACGATACCGACGCGGGTTTTTCTTAATGCTCTTTCTTCTGCCATGGCTGATTATGCCTCCTTCTTCATTTCCTGAAGAACCGTCATGACACGCGCGATGTCGTGTTTCACCTCGGTCAATTTGTGAGGGTTGTCAAGTTGATTGATCGCGTGCTGGAACCGGAGATTGAACAGCTCGGTTTTGAGCTCCTTCAATTTCGCTTCCAAATCGCCAACAGACATTTTTCTGAGTTCTGCTGCTTTCATTGGCTTAACCCTCCTTCACTTCGGACGTTTTGGTAACAAACTTGGTTTTAATGGGGAGTTTGTGACCCGCAAGACGCATTGCCTCTTTTGCTACCTCTTCGGAAACACCGTCCATCTCAAACAGGATCCGGCCCGGCTTTACAACCGCCACCCAATACTCGGGCGAACCTTTACCGGAACCCATACGGGTTTCGGCCGGCTTTTCGGTGATCGGCTTATCCGGGAAAATCTTGATCCAAACCTGACCGCCACGGCGGATATAACGCGTCATAGCGATACGGGCTGCTTCAATCTGGTTGCTGGTGATCCATGCGGGCTCCAGCGCCGCCAAACCGAAAGAACCGTTGCTGATGGTGGTTCCGCGGGAGGCCTTGCCCTTCATTCTGCCGCGCTGAACGCGACGGAATTTTACTCTTTTCGGCATTAACATAACTTACTTTGCGCCTCCTTCTCTCGGAGTTCTTTCGCGGCGTTCTCCGCCACCCTGGCGGGGAGCTCCGGTTCTTTGACCGTCGCGACGGCCGCCGTCACGGCGATCGCCTCTCGGGCCGCGATTGTCACGGCGATCACCGCGACGATCATCTCTGCGATCTCTTCTGGGGCTGCCGGGTCTGTTGACCTCGTTCAGAATTTCGCCCTTATAGATCCATACCTTTACGCCGATTTTACCGTAGGTGGTGTTTGCTTCCGCAAAACCGTACTCAATGTCGGCGCGCAGGGTTTGCAGCGGAATGGTTCCTTCATGGTAGTGCTCGCTTCTTGCAATATCGGCACCTGCCAGACGACCGCCGCAGTTGACCTTGATTCCGCGTGCGCCAAGGCGCATGGTGTTCCGGATTGCCATTTTCATAGCGCGGCGGAACGCAACGCGGTTCTCGATCTGTTTTGCAATGTTCTCGGCAACGAGCTGAGCGTCCAGGTCGGGCTGACGGATCTCAACAACGTTGAGAGCGACCGGCATGCCAACCATTTTTTCCAGCTGCTGACGATATTTTTCGATTTCGGAGCCGCCGCGGCCGATGACCATGCCCGGCTTTGCGCAGTTCACGAAAACGCGAACTCTGTGACCGTCGCGCTCGATCTCGATTTTGGAGATGCCCGCGTCGTAAAGAGTTGTTTTAAGATACTTTCTGACGTTATAGTCGGAAACAAGCGTATCGCCGAAGACTTCGTCATTTGCGAACCATCTCGAATCCCAGTTTTTAATCACGCCCACACGCAAACCGTGGGGATTTACTTTCTGTCCCATTCTCTTGTTTCCTCCTTTCAGTCTTTCTCTTTCACCGCCATGGTAACATGGCTGGTTCTTTTCAGAATGCGGTCGGCGCTTCCCTTTGCGCGCGGCATGATCCGTTTCAGGGTCGGGCCGGCGGTTACGAAGCACTCGGAAACATAAAGTTTAGACGCATCCATTTGGAAATTGTTTTCCGCGTTTGCGATCGCGCTGTTCAACAGCTTGATCAAAAGTTCCGAAGCGGCTCTCGGTTTGTTTTTCAGAATTCCCATAGCGGCGGCAACATCCTTACCACGGATCAGATCCAGAACGATCTGCACCTTGCGCGGGGAAATTCTTGCATATTTCAAATATGCTCTTGCTTCCATGTTGAAATGAACCTCCCTTTACAATTACTTTCCGTTATTGGACGTTTTGGAACCTGCGTGACCCTTGAAGGTGCGCGTGGGCGCAAATTCGCCGAGCTTGTGGCCGACCATATCCTCGGTGATATACACCGGAATGTGTTTTTTGCCGTCGTGTACGGCAATGGTGTGACCGACAAATTCAGGGAAAATGGTGGACGCGCGGGACCAGGTTTTCAGAACCTTCTTTTCGCCGTTGGCGTTCATCGCTTCAATGCGAGTGAAGAGTTTTTCTTCAACATAAGGTGCTTTTTTACTGCTTCTGCTCATTTTACATTCCCTCCTTATTTCGCATTTCTACGTTTCACGATAAACTTGTTGGTGCGCGCCTTCTTGTTCCGGGTCTTATAACCGAGAGCGGGCTTGCCCCAAGGAG
This sequence comes from Eubacteriales bacterium, assembly GCA_045117555.1. GTDB lineage: Bacteria > Bacillota > Clostridia > Oscillospirales > CAG-272 > UMGS1865. The sequence continues at coordinate 19,584 of JBGUNW010000235.1, read as the reverse complement.
TTACCGGGCCGGGATGTCCGATCGGGGATTTACCTTCACCACCACCGTGAGGGTGATCGCACGGGTTCATAACCGAACCGCGAACGGTGGGACGGATACCCTTGTGTCTGGTCTTACCTGCTTTACCGACCTTGACCGTGTCATGCTCGACGTTGCCGATCTGACCGATGGTGGCTTTGCAATCCAGACGGATGAAACGAACTTCCCCGGAAGGAAGACGGATCTGCGCCATGCCGTTGTCCTCTTTGGAGATCAACTGCGCCATAGCGCCGGCGGAGCGAACGAGCTGAGCGCCCTTGCCGGGATAAATCTCAATGTTGTTGATAACGGTACCGACCGGGATATTTGCGATCGGCAGCGTGTTGCCGGGTTTGATATCGGCTTCGGGGCCGGAATAGATCACGTCGCCGGCTTTCAGGCCTTCGGGCGCGATCACATAGCTCTTGGTACCTTCGGTATCTTGGAGCAGTGCGATATACGCGGTTCTGTTGGGATCGTACTCAATGCCCAGAACCGTGTTGGCATTCTGATTCTGACGTTTGAAGTCGATAATACGATATTTGATCTTATTGCCGCCGCCGCGATGACGAACGGTGATGCGCCCGTAGCTGTTGCGCCCGGAATGCTTCTTTTTAATAACGATCAAACTTTTCTCCGGAGAGAATTTGGTAATCTCCTCAAAGGAAGGAACGCTCATGTTCCGTCTTGCGGGAGTTGTTGGATTATACTTTACCGTAGGCATTTCGATTCCCTCCTACATTAGTTCAGGCCTTCGAAGAACTCGATCTCGCCCGAATCGGGAGTTAAGGTTACGACCGCTTTCTTCCAAGCAGACGTATATCCCGAATGAACGCCGAGTCTTTTCGGCTTTTTCTTCATGTTAATGGTGCGAACGTTCGCAACCTTGATTTTGCTGGATGCGAAGACTTCCTCAACCGCTTTGGCAATTTCTGGTTTGGTTGCGTCTTTTGCAACTTCAAACACATAGGTCTTTTTGTGCAAAAGATCCATTGCCTCTTCGGTGATGATCGGTCTGATAATGATATCCTGAGCGAATTTCATCACGCATACACCTCCTCAAGTTTTTTCACTGCCTCAACCGTAAGGACGACCTTGCCGGCTTTGAGCACCTCGTAAACGTTGAGCGTGCTTACCTGCGTGGTTTCCACCTTGGGAATGTTGTTGCAGCTGCGAATCACGTTCTTGTCGTTGCTGTCAAGTACCACCAGCGCGCTGATCGGCTTGGTGGCTTCGCGCGTTTCGGTTCCGTACTCCACCTGACCGTCCTTCACCGCAATGGTTTTGTAGGTCTTGGTGTACTTCTCCTCAAAGCCGAGGGCCTTGAACATGGCAACCATGGTTTTGGTGGAGGGCTTTCCCTCTACCTGCAAGTTGTCAAGCACAACCAAGTCGCCGCTTGCAACCTTGCCGGAAAGTGCGCTGAACAGCGCAAGTTTGCGAACCTTTTTGTTCAAAGACAGGCGATAATCTCTGGGCTTGGGGCCGAGAGCTACGCCGCCGTGCGTCCACTGGGGAGAGCGGGTGGAACCCTGGCGGGCTCTGCCGGTTCCCTTTTGTCTCCACGGTTTCTTGCCGCCGCCGGAAACCTCGGTGCGGGTAAGTGTGGACTGGGTGCCCTGTCTCTGGTTCATCAGATAAGCTCTGACCGCGGCATGGAGAACAGCGCCGTTAACGTCTGCGCCGAAGATCTTATCGTTCAGCATCAGCTCGTCGACTGCCTTGCCGGACATATTATAAATTTTTACGACTGGCATTGTTGTTTTCCTCCTTCCGATCAGGCTTTCACAGAATCACGGATAAAGACGATCCCGTTTTTCGCACCGGGAATTGCGCCCTTGACCGCAATCAGATTCTTTTCGGCATCGACCTTCACAACCGCAAGGTTGAGGATCGTTACCTGCTCGTTACCGTATTGTCCCGCCATCTTCTTGTTTTTGTAAACACGGGAAGGCGTGGAGTTTGCGCCCATGGAACCAACTTCGCGGTGGATCGGGCCAACGCCGTGCGTGGAGCAGAGCGTGTGGTGATTCCAGCGTTTGACGGCGCCCGTAAATCCGCGGCCTTTCGTCATACCGGTCACGTCGACTTTTTCACCGGCGGTGAAGGTATCGACCGTAATCAGATCGCCAACGTTTGCGGAGCAATCCTCCAAGCGAAATTCTTTCAGGTGTTTCTTCATGGGAACGCCTGCCGCCGTGAAGTGACCCTTCTCGGCTTTGCTCAAATGCTTTTCTTTCACTTCTTCAAATCCAAGTTGAAGAGCGTTGTAACCGTCGTTTTCGGCGGTCTTTTTCTGTGCGACTACGCACGGGCCGGCTTCGATAACCGTTACCGGAATGACGTTGCCTTTTTCATCAAAGATCTGCGTCATACCGAGTTTCTTACCGATAATACCCTTTTTCATTTTCTTTCCTCCTGTAAATTATTGGTTGACGCACCCGGCGCCAACATGACTTACAAAGTTGCCGATCGTCCCGCGGGGTTGCGCGGGGCTCGACTGTTGTCTTTGTGCCGCTTTTGCTGCGATTGAAGCTGCTTGATGGGAAACCGTTTTTACAGTTTCACTTCAATCTCAACGCCGGCGGGAAGTTCTACGTTCATCAGCGCATCAACAACCTTCTGCGAGGGTTTGATGATGTCGATCAGTCTTTTGTGCGTACGATACTCAAATTGCTCGCGGCTGTCCTTGTTGACGTGAACGGAGCGAAGGATCGTAATGATCTCGCGCTCGGTGGGCAGCGGAATGGGGCCGGAAAATTCGGCGCCGTTGCGCTGTGCAACCTCAACAATTTTCTTGGCTGCGGTATCAATCAGAACGTGATCGTAGCTTTTCAGTCTGACTCTGATCTTTTCTTTGATCGCCATTTTGTTTGCCTCCTTATCAGATTTCGCTTGCCGCGGAAGCCCTTTATATAATAAAAGGAAACGAACTGCCGCGAACCGCGTGTTTGGCAAGGTCGGCATTTCCTTCAACACTGTTCCGTGCGTTTCTTTTGCTCCCTGAAAAATACGGAGTTTGCCGCGGCATCAGCATCTGCCAATGGCAAATTCCGGGAAGAACCAAAAGAAACAACAGAGAACTTCGCCGCACGTTTGCGCCGTTTTGGAGTGTCTCAGTGCATACCTTTTCGCCCGGTTAACGGACATACTCTGCGAAAATTCCCTTTCGGAGCGTCCCCCGAAAGCAACCTCTCGCTTCATCGCATATCAAGCTTTTCTATTATATCAAAAGAAATAGAATTTGTCAATAATTTCTTGTTGTTTAAAACGGAGATTTTTTAACATTTTATTGTGGCTTTATTGTATAATATAAACAATTTTCAGGCAAAAATATAGAAAAATATGCCTTCGGAGGGAAAAATAAAACGCCAAATTGTGTTTTATCTTTCCAAAATCGTTTCAAAACGCCGTTTTTTCTATTACACGCAACCGAGCGTTTCCTATTGTAGCACAAAAATATGAAGAAAATTTGAACAAACGGCAAATTGTCACAATTTGTTCATTTTTTCGCGTTTTGCCTGTGATATAATAAGGTAAGAATAAATTTGCAACTAAAAAAGGAAATTCCCGATATGAAAGCATCTCGCATTCTTTTTATTGCCACGGTACCGCTTGCCCTTTTGGGCACACTCTTTTTGCTTTTTGCATTTGGAACGGCCTTTGATCCCTCGGTATCGCATTATTTCACCGCCGGAAGTCCGTTTCCGGTTTTATCGGGCGTTTTTCTTGCCCTTTCCGTTGGCTGTGGGATCGCAGGCGCAATTCTTGCAAAAAAGAACCCGGAAGGTTTGAACTCTCCCGCCGTACCCTCCTACGCAACCGCGCCCGCGGCGTTCGGCGCGCTGTGCTCCGCCGTTTGGCTGCTGGTTGCCGGGCAGGTCATGCTCGGTGTTCTTGTGCTGTTTGCCTCGATCTTCTTTACCCTTTGCGCGTGCTTTCTGGCCAAGCTTTACGGCAAATACCTGCTTTGGGCTGGATTTATTGCCATTGCCGCCGCAATCGCCCTGAACGTTACCTACTATTTTGATATGGCGCTGGAAATGAACGCGCCCTTTAAAGTCCTTTTGCAATCGGCAGTTCTTGCCGTTATGCTTTACGTAACGGCCGAATGCCGACTCCTGCTTGGACGCTTTGATCGGCTCCTCATCCCGATTTTAACGGTTCTTTGTATCTCGCTTTGCATCGGCGCGGGAGCCGTGGATCTCTACCTGTTGTTTGCAAAAAAGGAAAGCGCCGACGTCTATCTTGCCGCCGCACCGCTGCTTCTGGGCGCCGGTCTGACCGCACTTTGGCGGCTGGTTGAAATGCTGATCTCCAAAAAAACGGCTCCGGTTGCCGAGCAAACGACCGAAAGCGAGGAAGAAAACGCATGAATGCCAATACACGCATTCAATGGCTCCATAAGCGACTGGTGAACGGCAGTTACCCAAACGCACGCCGCCTTGCCGAGCGATTTCGCATTTCTCCGCGGCAGGCGCAGCGGGATATTGACTTTTTGAAAAAGAAAATGGGCGCGCCCATTGCCTACGATTCCGCACGCCGCGGTTTTTACTACACCGAGCCGTTTCAGCTCCCCCTTTTGCTGACCTCGGATAACGACGACGTGTACTTGCCAGGCATTTCCGACGTGCAGAATACGGAGGAACTTGCCGCGTCGGAATCCATTATTCAAATGCAAATTCCTTATACCGCAACGCTGGAACTTGCGGACCGGCTTGCCATTATGGAATTAACGCCCTATATTACCGAAAAGCTCGGGAAAGGACAATTCGTTTGCGAGTTTCACAGCACGGAAAAGTTTATCGGTGCGCTGATCTCCTTGCAAAGCGATTTTCGCGTTATTGAGCCGGAATGGCTCCGGGAGCGCCTCGTCGCCTCGGCAGAACGAATTTTGAAAAATCAGAAATAAGGAATAAGATTTGGTTTTATTCTAAATTTTGACAAAAGATACCGTTGTATGATTTTTTGCAATGGTATTTTTAAATTTATTTTTCAAAAAACTATTGACAAAATTATTTGCTTATGATATAATGTTTCCGTTATCCGAAGACAGCAGGTTCCGGTAAAAGTTTAGCTTATCCTGCCGAGGAGCGATTTGAATACCTGTGCGCAATCGCGTGCGGGACTTGTTTGAATCTTTCCTCGCGGCAAAGCGGCTTGCCGGAGGAAAGTTTTTTTATTTCCCAACTTTACACAGGAGGAGAAACAAAATGCCCAGCAATTCCATTCTGGCTCAAAAGCAACAAATCGTTGCGGACCTTGCCGAGCAGATCAAGAATTCCGCCGCGGGCGTTCTGGTCAACTACCAGGGCATTACGGTGGATAAAGATACTGCTATGCGTAAGGAACTTCGTCAGGCAGGTGTGAAATACGTTGTTATGAAGAACACCCTGACCGGCAGAGCTTGTGATGAGGTTGGCTACGGAGAACTGAAACAGTACCTGACCGGTATGACCGCTATCGCCATTAGCGAAAGCGATCCCGTTGCCGCAGCAAAGGTGCTGAAAGATTATGCGGAAAAGATCGAATCCTTCCAGATCCTTGCCGGCTATGTTGACGGGAACGTTATTAACGCGGATTCCGTAAAAGCGCTGGCCGAGATCCCCTCGAAGGAAACCCTTATCGCAAAATTCCTTGGTTCTATCCGTTCGCCCCTTTACAGCTTTGCTTACGCTTTGCAGGCGGTTGTGGATAAGAACGGCGAAGCCGCTCCCGCCGCAGAAACCCCTGCCGAAGCATAATTTCCACATCCCTTGCGGAGAGGCACTCCGCCGGACTCCGGCACCGCTTGCCGGAAAAGATAAATTTGAAAAACATTTTGGAGGTATTTTAAAATGGCATCCGAAAAGATTACAAACATTCTGGAAGAGATCAAATCCCTTACCATTCTGGAACTCTCTGACCTGGTAAAGGCCGTTGAGGAAGAGTTCGGCGTTTCCGCCGCTGCTCCCGTTGGCGTTGTTGCCGCTGCCGGCGCCGCTCCCGCTGCCGCCGCAGAAGAGAAAACCGAGTTTGACGTTATCCTTGCTAACTTTGGCGCGAAGAAGCTCGACGTTATCAAGGTTGTTCGCGAGCTGACCGGTCTTGGCCTGAAAGACGCGAAGGATCTTGTTGAAGCCGCTCCGAAGGCCATTAAAGAAGGCGTTTCCAAGGATGAGGCCGATAAGGTGAAAGCCGCTCTTGAAGAGGCCGGCGCTACCGTCGAAATTAAATAATTTCGCCTCAATTTAACATCTGTCCTACGATAACAGAACACAGGCCGTTGGCAAAAGCCAACGGCCTGTGTTCTTCTCTTTTTTAATCCTTGTCCGTGATGATTCTGTTGTAGGCAAGGGGGTAAGCGTTTTTCAAAATGTCCACCGTGTTCATGTACTGGTTGTTGATCACGTTCCCAATGGCAAGTTGCTCCTTTTGAGAACCTTCTATCACCGAAAAAATCTTGTGGTATTTCCTTGTTTTTACAATCCTGGTACCCTGCTGAGCCGCCATAAACGTACACCAAAGGTCATCTGCCCTGTATGCCAATTCTCTGACCTTTTCTTCCGAGCAGGCGTCTTTATAAAGACTATGATATGGGAATAAACAGCCACCGCCGGGCGAAATATTCAAACTATAGGAAGGGGTCTTGATTCCGATATCGGAGATCACATTCCATGCTCCGGGATTCTTCAGCTTTCCATTTTTATCATAATTAACCGCTTGCGCGCGCTCGCAGATGATACAATTGGGAAATTTCTCATGCTTGGCGATCAATTGCTCGATGCAATTATCTCGGTACAGCATATCGTCGTCAAATGTGATCACCAGTTCATTCGGCAACTGATCCCGAATGCAATAAAAATATTTTTTGTGTCCGCATAAATCCTCGCACCATTTAATTTCCAATCCAAATTCCTGCAGTGCGAGCAGATTCTCGGGCAGTTTTTTATCCGGGAATTGTTCTTCAGCCAGCCAAAGGATGATACGATCCGGTTTGCAGGTTTGCCGCATAATCGATTTGACCGCCAAATGGACATATTCAATGCGCGCCGGGAAGGACGTTAAAGAAGCGGTGATGGTAAAATCGCGCTTTTCTTGATTTAAAACGCTCCCGGAAAATTCTGTTTTCCGAATAATTTTGTTGTCCTTTCTGTTCAGCATCCTATAAAGAAGGCCGCCGAAATACGGAACCCTGAATGCTTCCGGCAATTTCAAAAAGTCAATCAACTTGCGATTCATACTGATGATCCTCGTTTACAATTTGTATTACAATTATCTGTTTCCATTGAAAACAACCGAAAGCGGCTTTATCTTTTTGATCAAAACGGCGATCAAAGAAGAAAGCGCGAAATTGAAAATCATAATTCCAAAATAGGATAGCATAATCGGCAAACGCTGACCAATCACTTTTGTCAGCAAGAGCCCGACCATAGAATGAATTCCGTAAATAATCATTGTAGGAATGAGAGGAATCACCCGGACTTTTCCGCCCTTTTCCTGAATTACCATTGCAATTTTAGTCACAAGAATTAAAAAGGCGGCGGTAACGACCGGAATCATAATCCGGTGATTGAACACCTTCCAATATTCATCAAAAAACATTCCGCTGACATAGCCCGCGCCGAGAAAAAGCGGTATGATTACAAAAAACGGAAGTTTGCAAAGCTTTTTGACAAGTTCGTGCAAAAAAGGCTCTTTTGCCAAAATACAGCCCAACAAAAAATAGAAGAAATAGTTTGGGGCAAACAAAGTGCGCTCCATATCTCCGATCGTAACCGAAATATCAAGGTTTAAAATTCCAAGAATACCAATTCCGGCAAGGACAAGATAACGAACGAACTTTGGCAATTTGAATATGCCGTAAATAGCCGGGGTAAGGATGGAAAAAACGATCAATGCAAACATATACCACATTGGAAAAACATATCGGTAAAACAAAATTCCCGTAATGATCCCCCAAAAACTAAAATCTACCGGCTGATTCAAAGCAACAAATTGTCCGCCGATTGCATAAAACAGAAAGTATAACAACGACCAAGCCAAAAAAGGAATGAGCAACGAGAAAATACGCCGTTTTTGTTTTTGAAAAACAATTTTGATCGTTGTTGCATTTCTAAAAAACAGATATCCGGAAATGATGAGAAACACCGGTACTGCAGCAGTAAAAATACCATGGGAGAAAAAAGATTCAACCAATTGAATAACAATATTGCTTTCAACCGTTGCGATATTATAAGAATGGAGCCCAACAACAAACCCGGCACATACAAACGGAACAAAACTCATAAAAACGGATAAAAGCGTCTTTTTGGAGTTCACCATCTTTTCACCTGAATCGTTCAAATTTTTTTCTTTTTCTTGTGTATAAAATTCAATACTTTTTCTTTCTCTTGTTTTGATGCAGAAAGAAACCAGATGGAAATGACATAGATAACGGTATGCAGCAAAATCTTTAACAAATAGATCCAAACGCCGGTCGTTGGCAAAAAGCGGTTGATGAGATACCCGAAAGCACAGGGTGGGATCAGCCCGACCGAGGCGCGAAGAATGCTCTTCCAGAAAGCAAGAACATTCAAATTACATTTTAGCTGATAGTAAATATTCAGCACAATGCCGTCAATCAGGAAAACCGAAACTGCCGTTCCGATCGCGGCGCCGATCGCGCCGTATTTCTGACAGAGGAAAATCGTCATAATCACATTCCCGACCGACATAATCAGGTAGGCAATGCTGCGAAATTTGTGGCGGTCCAGTGCCCGCTGAACATCTATACCGACAGTTTGAATTAGCGCAATGGTAGTTGGCAGTACAAGCAACAGGCAAACCCAGTAGGAATCCTCGTATCCTTCCTTGACCCAGAATTTGACGATGAAATCGTAGCCGAAGAAAATCAAGCCCGTAGCGATCAATCCCATCACAAAAAACTGCATCCGCCCGACGCGGATAAATAAGTCGGTCAATGCTTTCTTTTGCTCCGGGCTATCCTTCTCGGTGTTGTTGACAATCATGTGCACCCGGGTGCGGAAAACGCTGGATATGGATGTTGAAAAGTTTTCATAATAGGTATGCAGGGTTGCGGCAACGCCGTAGATGGCGACCATGACCGTTCCCTGGAACCTGCCCAGCAGGACCTTATCCACATTCCAGTTGACCTGCTTGACAATGGTGTTGATTAAAATGAAAGATGTGTAGACGAACAGACTTTTGAAGAGCCCTTTTTCAAATTTTTTGAAATAGAATTTTTGCTTCAATTTGCCAAACACAAACGCAATGTTGGCACAATCCACCAGCACCGCCATCAGCAAGGTGACCGAAACAACGGCGATGGATTTCATTCCGCAGAACAAAAGCGGCAGAGTGCAAAGCGGCGCAAGAACCGTTTTCCCCATGGTAACGATCTTTTGAAAAACAAATCTCTCGTTTGCGCTGATAATGGTATTGAATACGCTCATCGGAAACGACAAAGAAAGATTTGCGGTTAACAGGAGCATGAGTACCCTTGCAATTTTGTATTCTTCCTCGGTCAAACCCTGATCATATACGAGTTGCAGATTAAAAGAAAGAAACAGGCCAATGGCAAGGGCAATAACCCCAATAATGGAAAAAATCAATAAAAACAGCCCGTTAAGCCGGTAGATGGAGTCCTCGTCGTTTTTTGCTTTGTACTTTGCAAAAAACTTCAAATATCCGCTCCCAAAGCCGAGGTTCAAAATGGTAAGCATGGAAATGATAGATGCCGCGGTAACGTAAAGCCCATATTCGCTTTGCCCGAGTTTGCGGATCATAACCGGTGTATAAAGAATGCCGATGATAATACCGAGCGCCATTTGCAAATAGGAAAGGACTGCACCGAGGCGAATTTGTTTTCCGGTATTCATTTTGATTTCTTATTCCCTATCTGTTTATTCAACACGATCAATTACACATTCTCTTACTTTCTGCGGAGTTTTTTCCAAATCTTCTTAAAAATAATGCCATATCGAATATATTTGAAAAAGTGATAAATATTTCGATACAGGCGAATAAGCGGATGGCCAATTGCAAAAAAACGATCCAACTGTTGAAAATACTCTGCCTCCGGAATCACATACGGCGGGTGCCGAAGCGGGAAATCATACTCGTAGGTAGGAAGGGTGAACAACCTTTTTTCGGTCTTTGTCAAAAACTTCAACTGCGTTTCCGAATGGGTAGATTGCGTCATCCCTACATTTTCCACCATGTTTTTGCTTGCAATAACGGCAAGGCGGGAGTTCATAATGCTGTCAAAGCAAAGAATGCTCTCCCAATACGGAACGCCGGTGGTTTCGCGCTGGCGCGCAACTTTCAGCCAATGGTCAAACTTTTTGCCGTAAATCCTCCGCAAGTTGTTCAACTCCCGTTCGCAGTGCAGGAATTGATAGGATTCATCCCAACCGTCAACCACCCGTTTCCAGCTTGCCCATGCGTTGGTGCCGGTATAGCCGAAAAAGTAATCATAGGGGTAATCCCGGTATTTCCCCAGCACATTCATGCCGCAAATATGATTGATGCGCTCGTCGTTTTCGTATCGATCCAAAAGTTCCTTGCAAAAAAGAAAGAAACTTTTGTTTGCAACAAAGTCGTCCTCCAATACAATACATTTATCGGTCATAGAAAACGCCCATTTGTGGCTATAATAGGTAGATGGGTCACAACCGAAATTCTTTTCGTTATACATTTTGTAAACTTCGCAATCCCAGTCAATCTCCTCAACGATCTTGCGGCATTCCAAAATGCCCGGCAGATCCGATTCGTTGCGCGGGCCATCTTGCCATAAAAACAGGCGGCGCGGTCTTGCGGCCTTGACCGCCGCAAATGTTTTTTGCAACGCGTCGGCTCTTCGGAAAAAGATGACCAGCACGGATACGTCAATTTCCCATTTTTTCATGTGCAATTCCCCTTGTTTTCAAAGTTTACACTCGGTAATTGAGGTACAACATTCGGTTTCTTCCGCTTCGGGCGGAAATTCCATATAGTTTCCATATCGCTTGCGTAAGAATTCGTCATAGTCCTTTGGAATAAAGAAGGTCTTATCCTCAAACTTGTGCTCGATCAAATCCTCAAAAGTAGACCGCTTGATCGGGTAAACGCCATTGTTGGGGTGGCAGATCTTATAAACATACTTTGTAGGCAGCCAGTCAAACAGCTTCATGGCAAAATCGCGGTTAAAATTGATCAGCCGCAGCGGAAGGATGCCGAAAATTTTATAAATAACCCGCTTGAAGTTTTTGGGGTACTGCATGCCCACTTTGACATGGTGAACGCAGGCCCAGAAGGAGGCGATTTTAACCTGCAACTTCAAAAAAGCGGGCAGAATATTATCAATTGGGTGAATATCAATAAAAACGCCGTTGTGAATGTCCAGCCCCACCAGCTCCTTTTCCTGAAAGACGGTATTGGTGCTGCGCATTTTTCCCCAGTTGTTGGGGTATTTTTTTTCGGAATAGTAGTTGCTGAAAAAGAATTTTTCGCTCGGATGCTTTTTGCAGTATTTGCGGAACTTTTCGTAATCCTTCCGCGGCATGCACAAATCAATATCGTGGTCCCACGGAATAAACCCGTTATGGCGAACAGCCCCAATCACCGAGCCACCGTAAAGCGAATAGCGAAAACCGTTCTCCCGGCAGATCCGATCCACCTCGGCGGCAATTTCCAACTGCCGCGCGTGCAAAACTTCCATATCGTAACCGCAAACTTTATACTTGCTCATTTTTTTCACCGTCAAATTTTATTTTCAATAAAGCAGGTGCGATAAAGAACACTGCAAAACCCAATACTTCGGCACTGTGGATCGGATTTACAAAACCTGTCATAATCATTGCCATAAAGCTGAAAATCCATAAAGAATACATTTTGGAATTCTTCATAATAGCGCGAATCGATTTCCGGCTGCCGAAATACAAAACAAACGTGGGAATAGTGCCAAGCAGACCCAGATCGCATAAAACCGTCAAGAAAGTTGCGTGGCCGTCAAAAGGTACCGTTTTATTTCCGATTAACGGACTTTTGAAGAAATATTCAAAGCATTGCTTGTAAAGGTTCAGTCGCCCGGAAAGATGATTATAGCCAAAAGAATCATCTCCTCGAATAAATTCCAAAACCGACAAAAGGCGGGATTGTATCTGATTTTCGGGATTGATAACACTGATCAACGCGGACAATGCAAGCGGCGTCAAAATAACGATTAACATTAAGGCAAGCAACAGCACGACCTTTTTTGCACTGCGTGCATTCCGAACAATGGAGAGAAAAATACAAATGGTTGGAATAAGGATGGAGAGCGTGTACTGCGAAGTAAACAGAAAAACGTACAGCAACACGATATAAACAATGGCAATCAATTTCAGCACACGATTTTTGTTTTTCCGAATGAATCCGAAAACAGCAGGGATCATCGCCGACGCCGCATATACGAAGAAATAAGTTGCAATGTTTTCCAACTGTGATTCCGAAAAAGTTGACCATTTACGCGCGGTTGCCTGACCGCTTGCAAAGGCGATGGTAGAGTGAATGACCACATAGGAAAACGCAGTCAGAACAACGGCAAAAATCAGATTCCGGTATTGCTTTTTCAATTTGAAATAATTGCTGCAAAGTAAAATCGGGAAGAATAAATTGACAAATTGGTTAAATTTTGTGATAAATCGTTTCAGATTATAATGAGATACCGATGTGCTGACGGTATGCGTTATCGTAAAGAAATAATACAGGAAAGATAAGAAAACAACCAATAAGGCAATTTTAAACATGATCCAACGAACAGAACTTTTTTCCAAAAGGAAGCAAAGTGCAAAATAAAGTAATTCCAACGCTAAAAATACAGTATACGGAATTACATCTGTTACCGACGAAATCAAATATTTGATTGTAAAAATCAAAATCATGATAAGGTGAAAGAAATCAAAATTTGAATTGGTTCTTTCCACAATCTGCTCCCTCCTTTCATGTTCTTTTTTTTCAAAACATTTATCTGCAAATTTTTTGATAAAAATCAATCGTATCGGAAATCAGTTTTTCCCTTGAAAAATGCTCCTCAACGTATGCGGTTAGTTTTTTCCGATCGGGTCTTGTTTCACTGACGGTGCGGATCGCCTCCGCCATTTTATCTAAATTGCCCGTTTCCACGCACATACCCAGAAAACGCTCTTTTACAATTTCCCGATAAACAGTGGAATCATAGGTAACAACCGGCGTTCCGCAAGCAAGTGCTTCCACAATCACCTTCCCGAAAGTATCCTCGCGGGAAAGGTGAACGTAAACGTCGGCATTGGAATACAACCGTGCAAGATTCTGAATGCTCAAATATCCCAACCGTCGAATATTATCGGAAAAAACATCGCCGGTTTTGGTCTTTCCGCCAACCAGAATGACATATTCGGGGGGCAGAATGCTTGAAAGCTTCAATAAATCCCGGTACCGTTCTGTTCCGGGTATCCAGTCGTTGGAAACGCAAGCGATCACCTTTTTATCCTTTGGAATGCCCAGCGATTCTTTGAACGATTCTGCCGGCATCGAATGGAATTGCGCGGTATCAATCCAATTGTAAATTGTTGTAAAGGTTGCGTTTTGCAAAATGGGGCTTTGTTTTGCCTCGTTTGTGATCCAATTGGAAACGCCGATCGCACCAAAACGGTCCAACGCTTTAAACCCCTTTAATTTTTCCCGGAACATCTTACTCGTCCGATCAAAAAAATAACTCGGAATATTCTGTTTCAATTTCGGGCAATCATGGCAGATCGTTTTCCAATTCTCGCATTTTGCCGATGTATAATGCATACATTTACCGGTAAAAAACCAGCAATCGTGTAAAGTAATAACCAATGGAATCCTGTTTTTTTGAACAAACTTTAAAAAACGCGGAAGATTCAAAAAATGTGAATGAATATTGTGTAAATGAATGACGTCGGGCTTGTAGGTTTTAACCTCCCGAATGATTTTTGAAGTCGAATACCGGCAAAAGTAGCCGTTCAGGCCGAAAAGCCGGGCAAGCAACGCATTCGCTTTTATAAAAAAACCATTGGAGATTTTTTTTGCGTATGCGGCGGAAGCGGTGCCGGAAGCATACAGGAACCGAACATCATTCCCGGAGGAAAGGATCCCCTCGGCCAGTTCGCCGCAAATGCGGCCGGTGCTGCCGCGGTCGGCAATGGCGTTGATAAGCATTACTTTCATTGGTCACCTCAAAGGCCCTGTTTTTTGACGTTCATACGGGAGTTTTCTTGCCCGCCGCTCTTGAAATTGTTTCGATCAACCGCTGTTTTACAATCTCTTTGCTGTGGTTTTTCCTGCCGCATTCAAAAGCTTTTTTCCCGTATTCGCGAATCAAATCCGGGTTTTGAGCAAGTTCTAACAGTCGGTCTTCAATCTCGCTGTATTCGTTTGCAATGATTGCGGCGTCATTTTCGCGGAGGTATTCGACGGGGGCGATCGTCGCGTCCCCAATGGCAAAAATGCACTTGCCGCTCTTGAAATAGTCGGTCAGTTTGGTGGAGAAAGACAGTCTTGCCGCATAACGGTGTGCCTTCTCCAATGATTCCACAAAAACAACCACGTCGGCGTTTTGCTGAATTGCCTCCACCTCCTGTTTGGGAACCGGCGGATGGAAGGTGCAGCCGTTGGAATTGAGCAATTTCATTGTTTTGGGGTCCAGCTCGGTAGGAGAGTAAATATCCAGCGTAATTTTGAGACCATTGCGATTGATATTGGCAAGCGCCTTGGAAATTGCCGCCAGAGAACTCCCCCGCCCGATGAGCAAATTTCCGGTGTATACCATGCGCACCGGGGTTTGCGGCTGCGGCTCGACAAACTGCAAATTGCTGTAATCAATCCCTTTGGTCAGCACAACGCTGTGCGTGCCGAAGAGTTTGTCGGTATCTCTTGCCTCGGTTTTTGTAATGGTAAACATCTCGGTACAATTTTTAGCAAGTTTTTTGACCGATTTGCGAAGAAAAAAGCGGTGCAGCAAAGCCAGCGGATTTTTGCCGCACGGTTTATAGGAATAATTATCGTCTGCTAAATAGCAAACATACGGCTTGGGAAACTTTTTGAGGATATATCGCTGGATCTTTGCCGTATAGATGACCGGATAGATCGGAACAAAATACACATCGGCATTCACGTCGCGGACAAACTCATCCAGCGCCTTTGTTTTCCATCTCCCCAAACTCCAAACGATCTCGCGCAAAATCGTCATCAGCCAGGATTTCTTCTTGTGTGCCTTGGTATAAAGCGCGGCCTCTGCCGCTTCGGCTTTCTCATCGCGCGCACCGCCGTTTTGAACCCGTCTACCCACCGGCTTTCGGTTCAAAACACTGTGAAGAACGGCATTTTCGGAAATTTGGAAAAAGGTATTGCAAACCGGCGTATCCGGCAGATCGGACTTTGTATAAATCTGTGCCACGCGATCCGGGTTCCAGAATTGAAACAGATCGGTTTGCGTATGAATTCCGCTATCCTTTTTCCAGGTGCTTAACGAGATGGCAAGTACCTTGGGAAGGTCTTTTTTTTCCATATTTGACACCTCGTTAATGTTTGATACGATCCAATATTTTGAGCGCGAAAATCGTTATGCCGAAACCGCAGAACCGATAAATTTTTGCAACCGTTTGGGGACGGCGGCTCATACTGTATTTCAAAAGCCAGCGCAAGGACTGAATGCGCTTTTTGCACTCTTTCTTCTTTTTGTCCTTCAATCTCGCATACACAACCAGCAAATTGCTGTAATATTTGGCAAGTGAACCGAAAAGGGCGGTTTTCAAGGTTTCATCTTTGGTTTCTTCTTTGATCTTTTTTGACCATTTTTCAAGGATGGAAACGTAATCGTCCAGATTTTTAAACTTATACGTAGTAGTAATGGAGCCGGACCTTTGGCGATACGCAACCATTGGTTCATCCAAAAGCATAATGCTTTCCGAGCAGGAGATAACGGAATAGTTCCAGTCCATATCCTCCCCGGAAAGGCCGACTTCAAATTGAATGTTGTTCTTTTCAAGAAGCGTTCTGCGGATGGCTTTGACCCATGCCATACCATAAAAAGCGTCGGCTTTGACGAGCGCCTTTATCTTTTCGGAATAGGTATTTGCCTCCATTGCGGATTGATAGGAAAATCCGCATTTGCCGTATTGTTTGGTATCGTCAAAAAACTTGACGTATTTATAAAAAATCAAGTCCGGGGTATCCTTTGCCCGTTCGCTCAGCTCTTCCAAAAAACGGTTGGAAAGCAAAAAATCGTCGCTGTCAAGATAAACGATATATTCTCCCCGCGCCGCTTCGGATCCTGAATTACGGGTGTCGGCGGGTCCGCCGTTCTTCTTGTGAATTACGCGGATAAAATCATACTTTTGGGCGTATTCGTCGCAAATTGCCGGCGACGTATCGGTAGAACCGTCGTCTACCAGAATGATCTCGTAATCCGAAAAAGTTTGCACGAGAATGCTTTCAACGCACTCTTCCAAATATTTTTCAACATTATAAACCGGTAAAATTACGCTGAATTGCATTTGACTGTCCCCTCAATTATAATTGCTTCTTCAAATACAACCATCTGTCGTCACCCGGCAGAGCGACGGTATTTCCGTTTGCCGGTTGACTGTTTCTGATCTCGTCGATATAGACGGCGATCTTTTTGTCATAATCATCCCCGAAAACGATGTGCGGGTCGATGACGTGGATCAGAAAGCCGACGTTCATGCCCTCTTCCTTTTCGGAATAGAATCTCCCCACGTGATTTAAGTAGGAAGAGCCGGACAGAAAGCCGGACAAAAAATCGATCATCAAAGAAATTCCGTATCCCTTAAAACCCGCCATGGGAAGTACAAAGCCCTTCAAGCCCTCTTCGGGATCGGTGGTCGGATTGCCGTCGCTATCCAATGCCCAACCTTGGGGCAAGGGTTTTCCCTGCTCTTTATACTCCCGGAACTTGGATTTTGCAACCACACTGGTCGCCATATCAATCATCACCGGGTCGCCGTTTGGAACAGGGATCACAATGGAAAACGGATTTGTTCCCAACAACTTTTCTTTTCCGCCTATCGGCGCCATTTGCGCGGGACTGTTGGACGCTACAAGCGCGATCAACCCATTTTCAGCGGCTTTTAAGGAATAGTAAAATGCGGGGCCAAAAGTATTGTTATGAGGCGAAAGCAACGAAAAAATGCCGGATGTTTTTGCTTTATTCATTGCGTGTTGCAAGCAGTACAACGCACTCACGGGACCGATTGCATTGTCGCCATCCAAAACGGCAAACGAGGCCGTTTCCTTGATTACCCGAAAGGACGGGCTCAAATTGAACGCGCCGGATTCGACCCGTTTGATATAGGCGGGTAAAACCGTTTCTCCGTGGGAGGTCACGCCGAAAAGATCGGCAGTTGCAAAACAATCGGCTACCACTTCGGCCTGTTCCGCCGAAACACCGACTTGCGTAAGCTGATCGACGATCCGTTTCTTTTCAGCCAAAAACGGTTTGCTGTTCTGATAATCAATCATTTGCAGCTCCAACGATTTTTTTCATATCTTCCAAAATATTGTTCAACATGATCGGTCGGTCAAAGTAGGTTTCTGCGCGTTTTCTTCCTGCAACGGCATATTGTCGGCACAGGTCGGGATTTTGATAAAACTCGACCATTTTATCCGCCAGCGCGGCAGCGTTCTTTGCCGGAACCAGCGCGCCCGAAACGCCGTCCTCGATTACTTCTTTCGGTCCGGGAACGTCGGTGGTGATGATTGGCAGACACATCCCCAACCCCTCCTGCAACACCTTTCCAAAACCTTCCCGATAAGTGGGATGTACCAGAACGTCAAACGCCACCATGTAGAAATAAACCTCTTCATTTTCTACATTCCCGGTTAAAATAATTCTCGGCGATTCGTTTGCAATTTTCAAATTCTCGTCCGAGATGGGGTTGCCCTTATCATACATTCCAACAAGCAGCAAATAGGAATTTTCAATTTTTACTTTTTCAAAGGCCTCCACCAATTCGTTAATACCTTTATCGGCGTTCAAGCGTCCGACAAAGCCATAAACAAACGCGTCCTCCGGAATGCCGTATTTTCCCCGGATCTCTTTGCGCTTTTCGGCATGGTCAAACGAATCGCAAAGAGAAAGGTCCACTCCGATCGTTCCGCCAATGCCAACAACCGAAATCTTGTCTGGTTTGCAAAGCCCCTCTGAAATGGCAAATTCCCTATTCAGCGGGCTTTGCGCACGCACCGCCGTGGAATTTTTACAAGTCCATTTTTCAATCATCTTGAAAATGATGCGTTTGATTCCGCCAAAAGAAACGTATCGCAGCCCGCATTGGCTGTAAACGCGATGCCTGATACCGGCGCTCTTGCCTGCCACAGACGCGTAAAAAGATGCGTTCGGCGTCATGTAATAGATCACGTCAAATTTTTCGCGCCGGAAGATTTTTTTCATTTCCCGAATCACGCGGAAAAGGTCGCCGATTTTTGCGCCTCGCCTCATTTTGAGCGGAATACAGGTGGCAAAATCGCTGTTTTGCGCAATAAACGTTTCGTCCATATCGCAGATCAACGTTACGTCAAACCCGTTTTTGGCAAGATTGCGCATAGAGGCGATCATAAACCAATCCATAGATTTTGATATGGTTGCGATAGCACAAATTCTGATCTTTGAAGTTTGCATCCATTACTCCTGACTTTCCAGAATAGATTTTACCAGTCTTTCCACTTCCCTGTGATTATCGTCAAACTCGCTTTTTGAAAACGCCTTGAAATGTTCTTCCTTTTTGCGGATATCGGCAACGCCTTTTTCAAACAAGTCTTTCAAAATGCTCAAATCGTCAATATTATTGGCGTTGCAAAAACTTCGTGAAAGAATAGCCATGGAAGAACCCAACCGGTAATGCTCGGCAATGACGTACTCCGCCGGCAAAAGGCCGTATCCGATTCTTGCTATACCGCCAAACCCGTAAGGGATTCCGGCCGGCCGGATTTTTTCAAGAATACGATCTACCGTTCCGTCGGCAAGCAGTTCAAACATGAACTTTCTGCCCCAGGCGAGGTGGAGATCGTTCAAGCCGATGTGGATCTCATCAATTCCGGGCACTTGCAGAATATCGTCCAAATTTTCCACCGCAGCGGGTGTTTCCAACAGCAGCAGTGTTTTTACCCGGCCGCCTACGCGGGAAATAAAGTACCTCACCTCATCTGCCGTTTGAAACATCGGGAGCATGATAATATCCGCTCCTGCCGAGATCGTTGCTTCAATTTCCGCTTCGGACCCCATCAGCCCGTTCTTCGCCTTATGGATGGGATTGACGCGAACCAAAAGTCCGCCTTGCGGCACGATCGGGCGAAGCGCCTTGATATCTTCAATCGTATGGTGAGATTTGACGGTATCAAGCCCCTTTTGGCGCTCATCTTTACCGATGTATTCCATATCGACAAAAATACGGTCAACGCCGGCGTCGGTTGCGATTTTAGCAACCTCTGCCCGATTGGTGATGTACATTAACTTTAACGGTGTTTTCGCATGATTCTTTTCGGCTTCTTCCCGCTCCTTGTGCAGCTCCCCCGTTCCGCCTTCTACAACACCGTCGTGTTTCA
>JBGUNW010000234.1:0-1533 GCA_045117555.1 Eubacteriales bacterium | reverse complement strand
GCCCACCTTGACGGTGTCGCCGTAGGTCTCACGGATGAAATCGATCGTGCGCTTTTGCCACTCGGAATATCCTTCGGAAGAATCGATACACAAGCAATCCGCACCTGCCGCCACCAAAGCGGGAACGCGGTCACGATAATCACGCGTATTGATACCCGCACCCACCATATAACTCTTGTGGCAATCCAAAAGTTCGTTTACGTTTTCCTTATGAGAATCGTAGTCCTTGCGGAAAACGAGGAACTTGAGGTTGCCCTTTTTGTCCACGAGGGGGAGGGTGTTGATCTTGTTATCCCAAATGATGTCGTTGGCTTGGCTGAGGGTGGTATCCTCACTTGCGGTAACAAGCTTTTCAAGCGGAGTCATAAAGGTGGAAACGGGAGCGTCGGGCGCGGTGTGACCGATTCGATAATCGCGGCTTGCCACAATACCGACCAGCTTGCCAAACGCGGTGCCGTCCTCGGTGACCGCCATCGTGCTGTGTCCCGTCTTTTCTTTCAAAGCCAAAACGTCGGTCAACGTGGAAGTCGGCTTCAAATTGGAGTCGCTGACGATAAAGCCTTTTTTGTAGGACTTGACCCTCGCCACCATCGCCGCTTGACTTTCAATACTTTGCGATCCGTAGATAAAACTCATACCGCCTTCCTTAGCAAGCGCGATAGCGAGGTTATCGTCCGAAACGGATTGCATGATCGCGGAGACCATCGGGATATTAAGCGTAATGGGACTTTGTTCCGATCCTTTTTTGTACTTCACGAGCGGGGTCTTCAAACTGACCTTGTCGGGAGTGCATTCGGACGAAGAAAAACCGGGGATCAATAAGTACTCGCCAAACGTACGAGATGGTTCATCATAAATACGCGCCATAACAGTCTCCTTTTCTTTTAATTGTTTGTAATGATGATAAATAAAAAAGCGGGAAAAAGCAAGCGTTTTCCCGCATTTTTCTTATATTTTCGCAATGACTCCCTTAATAAGGGAAACGAATTGCGCAGCCGCCCTGTCCGCCGCAGCTTTGACCTCCTCGTG
Organism: Eubacteriales bacterium; assembly: GCA_045117555.1. Lineage (GTDB taxonomy): Bacteria > Bacillota > Clostridia > Oscillospirales > CAG-272 > UMGS1865. The sequence goes on along the minus strand of JBGUNW010000234.1, from coordinate 504 downwards.
CGAAAGGGGAGCGCCCATGCCCGCGGCGGGATTGGCGATCAAGCTGACGCCCAATACTTCACGCCCCATATGCCGCGCCGCAATGGCCTCTACCGCCGTGCTCATCCCAACGGCGTCCGCGCCCAAAGTGCGAAACGCTCGTATCTCCTCCGGACTTTCGTAATTGGGGCCTCCCGCCTGAATATACACGCCTTCTTGCAAAGGGGCGCCTATCTCGGCGGCAGTCTCTTTCAAGATCGCGCGAAGACGCGGAGAGTAGATCTCTGACATATCGGGGAATCGGGTACCGAAGTCCTCGTCGTTCGGACCGCGGAGCGGTGAAGGAACGAACTGCGCGATCTGCCCTTTGATCGCCATAAAATCACCCGCGCGAAAATTTGCGTTGATGCCGCCGGCGGCGTTGGTCAAAATGACCGTCTTTGCGCCAAGTGCGCACATCAAACGCACAGGGAGCACCACTTCACCCATATCGTAACCTTCGTAGTAGTGGATCCTGCCCTGTTG
>JBGUNW010000233.1:0-3073 GCA_045117555.1 Eubacteriales bacterium | reverse complement strand
GCGTTTACAAAGATCGCTCGGCAAAAAAGGAGGAAGAGGCAAAATGAAAACCACACAATTCCTTTTTTCCGGTTTCGGCGGCCAAGGCATTCTGTTTGCCGGTAAATTTTTGGCCTACAAGGGCTTGATCGAGGGCAAGCAGGTCAGCTGGCTGCCCTCCTACGGTCCCGAAATGCGCGGCGGTACGGCAAGTTGCAGCGTGATCGTGAGCGACGAGGCGGTCGGCTCCCCCATTGTTTCCAAGCCCGACGTGCTGATCGCCATGAACCTGCCCTCGCTCGATCGTTTTGAGGGCGCGGTGGCGCCCGGCGGCATCATCTTTGCCGACAGCACGCTGATTGAAAGAAAAGTTACCCGTACCGACGTGAAAGCCGTTTACGTTCCGGCAACCAAACTGGCAAGCGACAACGGATTCCCCACCCTTGCAAACATGATTTTGCTTGGCAAAATTCTTTCCGAGCTCGGCGAATTTGATCCTGCCGGTGTGGAGGTTGCGCTGACAAAGGTCATTCCGGCAAAACACGCCGATATGAAAGAGATCAACCTGAAAGCCCTGCGCCTGGGTGCGGAGCAGTGAAAGGAGAAACTACCATGAACATTCGTTTTGAGAAAACGACGTCCCCAAAAGAAAAACCGCAGGATAATACCCTCGGCTTTGGAAAAATCTTTACCGATCATATGTTTTTAATGAACTATGACCCCGAAAACGGTTGGCACGACGCGCGCATCGTTCCTTTCCAGAACCTTTCTTTGCACCCCGCCGCCACCGTTTTGCACTACGGCTCCGAAATTTTTGAGGGTTTGAAGGCCTATCGCCGCGCCGACGGCGGCGTTCAGCTCTTCCGCCCCTTGGAGAACATTCGCCGCATGAACAACTCGGCCGAGCGCCTCTGCCTGCCGCAAATTCCCGAAGAGGACGCGCTGGAAGCGCTGACCACCTTCGTTCGCACCGAGGCCGACTGGACGCCACATTCCGAGGGAACATCCCTTTATCTGCGTCCCTTTATGTTCGGCAACGACGAAAGTTTGGGCGTTCATACCGTTCACCACGCCCTGTTCGTCATTATCGCTTCCCCCGTTGGCAGTTACTATGCCGAGGGTATTAACCCCGTGCGCATTATGATTGAGGACGAGGACGTTCGCGCCGTTCGCGGCGGTACGGGCTACGCCAAATGCGGCGGCAACTACGCCGCATCCAACCGCGCCGGCGAACGCGCCGCGCAAAAGGGCTATTCGCAAGTCCTTTGGCTGGACGGCGTAGAGCGCAAGTACATTGAGGAAGTTGGCGCCATGAACGTGATGTTCCTCATTGGCGACGAGGTCGTTACCCCGAAGCTGACCGGCTCCATTCTGCCCGGCATTACCCGCAAATCCTGCATTGAGATTCTGCAAAAAGAGGGCTACAAGGTCAGCGAGCGGTTGCTCTCGGTTGAGGAGCTCTCGAACGCCATGAAGGACGGCACGCTCAAAGAGGCGTGGGGCTGCGGCACCGCCGCGGTGGTCTCCCCCATTGGCGAGCTGCTTTATAAGGATCAGAAATACGTTGTCAACGGCGGCAAGATCGGAAAGCTCACCCAGCACCTCTACGATACCTTAACGGGTATTCAATGGGGCAAAACCGCCGACCCCTACGGTTGGATCTACAAACTTTAATAGAATGAAAAATTTGAAAGGAGAACGTACCATGTTTCAATCCGAATATCTGAAAAAAGTTTACGCCGGTGTAGAAGCCCGCAACCCTGGCGAAAAAGAATTCCTGCAAGCCGTGCGCGAAGTGCTGGAATCGCTCGAACCGGTCATTCTTGCCAACCCGAAACTGCAAGAGCAGGGCGTGCTGGAACGCATTGTTGAGCCGGAGCGTCAAATCTTCTTCCGCGTTGCCTGGGTGGACGACAAGGGTCAGGTACAGGTCAACCGCGGCTACCGCGTGCAGTTCAACTCGGCGATCGGCCCCTACAAGGGCGGCATTCGTCTGCACCCCTCGGTCAACGCTTCTGTCATTAAGTTTTTGGGCTTTGAGCAAATCTTCAAAAACAGCTTGACGGGGCTCCCCATCGGCGGCGGCAAGGGCGGCTCCGATTTTGACCCCAAGGGCAAATCCGACCTGGAAGTGATGCGCTTCTGCCAGAGCTTTATGACCGAGCTTGCCAAGCACATTGGCGCCGACACCGACGTTCCCGCCGGCGATATTGGCACTGGTGCGCGCGAGATTGGCTATATGTACGGCCAGTACAAGCGCCTGCGCAACGAGTTTACCGGCGTTCTGACCGGTAAGGGACTGACCTACGGCGGCTCTCTTGCCCGTAAGGAAGCCACCGGCTTCGGCCTTTGCTACTTCGTTGACGAAATGCTTGCCTGCATGAAGAAAGAGTCCTTCAAGGGCAAAACGGTCGTTGTTTCCGGCTCCGGCAACGTTGCCATTTACGCAAATCAGAAAGCCACCGAGCTGGGCGGCAAGGTGGTTGCCATGTCCGATTCCAACGGCTACGTTTACGATCCCAACGGCATCAACCTTGACGTTGTCAAGCAGATCAAAGAGGTGGAAAGAGGACGCATTAAAGAGTACGTCAACCGCGTCAAAGGCGCCGAGTACCACGAGGGTTGCTCCGGCATCTGGACGGTGAAATGCGATATCGCCCTGCCTTGCGCAACGCAGAACGAGATCAATGAAGAGAGCGCAAAGATTCTGGTGAAAAACGGTGTGATCGCCGTTGGCGAGGGCGCAAATATGCCCTCCACCCCCGAAGCCATTGCCGTGTTCCAGAACGCGGGCGTGCTGTTTGCTCCGGCAAAGGCCGCAAACGCGGGCGGCGTTGCCACCTCGGCTTTGGAGATGAGCCAAAACTCCCAGCGCCTCTCCTGGACGTTCGAAGAAGTGGACGCAAAACTCAAAACCATTATGGTCAATATCTTCCACAACGCCTACAATGCCGCCGAGAAGTACGGCATGAAAGGCAACCTGGTTGCCGGCGCGAACATTGCCGGATTTGAAAAGGTTGCCGACGCAATGCTCGCACAAGGTATTGCGTATTAAAAGGCGACAGACCGCGGAGAGGGGAGGACTTTCTTGCAA
>JBGUNW010000232.1:0-3771 GCA_045117555.1 Eubacteriales bacterium | reverse complement strand
TACGTCGGAGCGGTTATGGAAACGATCCTGCCGCACCTCGGCGTGGAGCCGGTCTATTCGGCCGAAGAGCTGAAAAACCGCGCGATCATAACGCCGGATTGCCGGAATTTAACGCGCGAGGACGCATTGAAAACCGCACGCGAAAGCGGACTGACGGTTTTGACCTTCGGGGAAGGCGAACTTGTCGTCAGCCAATCGCCCACTCCCGGAACGGTTTTGGAAAAGGAAACCGGGAAAATCATTCTCTATTTTGAAAAAAACATTTCCCCACGAAACGCCGCGGTGCCAAACGCAGTCGGCAAAACACCGGCCGAGGCGACCAAGGCGTTGGTTGACGCGGGATTGAATATTTCCATTCGCGGGCTTCGGAATCATTCGGGGTCCGAGGGCGTCAAAGTGATTGCCCAATCGATTCCGCCGGAAAGTGAAGTGCCGCGCGGAACGGTCGTTGAAATTACGCTCCGATCCCTGACCGACGAGGATCTTGACGAGCCGTAACGATAAAAAAAGCGCACAGCGCCGGAAGTTTCATTCAAAAACACTTTCGGAGGCGTGCCATGAAATTGGAGCTTTTATGCGAGGCAGCAAATTTACGCTGCCCGGAATCCGCCGTCGGCGCCGAGGTTTCGGCCGTTTGTACCGATTCCCGCTCGGCAACGGAAAACAGTTTGTTCGTTTGTATCAAGGGCCTGCATCACGATAGCCACGCGCACATTTCCGAGGCGGTCGCGCGCGGGGCGCGTTGGGCAGTTGTGGAAAAAGGATGCGCATTCTGCGCGCCGCAGGGATTTCCGGTTTTAACGGCCGAGAACACCCGCCGCGCCTGTGCGCTGCTCTATAACGCTTTTTACGGCTTTCCTACCCGGAAAATGAAATTTATCGGGGTAACGGGAACCAACGGGAAAACATCGGTTACGCACCTGTTGCGCGCCATTCTGGAAACCTCGCTTTGCAAGTGCGGCATGATCGGTACCGTTGGTTGTCAATCGGATGGCAAGCCGCTGGAAAATCGCATGGCAAACAAACTTGCCAATATGACAACGCCTGATCCCGCCGAGCTTTACCCCATGCTTGCGCAAATGGCAAAAGACGGCGTGGAGTACGTTCTGATGGAAGCCACCTCCCACGCGCTTGCGCTCGGCAAGCTGGAACCCGTTGAATTTGAAGCCGCGATTTTTACGAATCTGACCCCCGATCACCTTGATTTTCACGGAACCATGGAGGCCTACGCCAAGGCGAAAACCGAACTGTTCCGCAAAAGCAAGCTCTCCGTTATTAATCTGGATTCCCCCTATGCGGATGAAATGATCCATGCCGCAAAGGGAAGGGTCGTGACCTGCTCGCAAACCTACAAAAAGGCCGATTATCTTGCCGAGGAGATTGCCGATCTCGGTCAGAACGGCGTTTCCTACCGGTTGGTAGGGCCGCATTCCCGGCTCTCAATTCAATGCGCCGTTCCGGGCGCGTTCAGCGTTGCCAACTCTATGCAGGCGGCTGCGTGCGCAAAGGAGCTCGGTTTCGGCGCCGCGGCAATCAAGGACGCGCTTGCGTCGGTCGATGGGATCAAAGGCAGGATGGAACGGCTCAAACTGGGGCCGGAGGCCGATTTTTCGGTTATTATTGATTACGCGCACACGCCTGACGCGTTGGAAAAACTGCTGAAAACGGCGCGCGCAATCAATCCGGGCGGCAGGACCGTGCTGGTGTTCGGCTGCGGCGGCGACCGCGACCGATCCAAACGACCGGTCATGGGCGCCATTGCCGAAAAGTATGCCGATTGCGTGATCGTGACCTCGGATAACAGCCGGAGCGAAGACCCGGCCGCCATTATCCGCGAAATTCTGGAAGGAATGACAAAAAAGGAAAACGCCATTGTCATTCCCGACCGCAAAAACGCGATTGAAACCGCCGTTTTTTCGGCACAAGCGGGGGATTTAATCTTGCTTGCCGGAAAAGGGCATGAAGAATACGAAATTACGAGTGAGGGACGAAAACCGTTTCACGAACGCGAGATCGTTGCCGGGGCGCTTGCCCGCCGCGAAAGAGAGAAACGCCAATGAAAGTTTCTTTCGGAATCGGCCCGCTCACCCTTTCGGAGCTTGCAAAACGCTGTCAGGCAACGCTCACAACTCCCGAAAAAGCAAATTTCCGCGTCAGCGCACTCTGCACCGATTCGCGCGAAGCCGACGGGCAAACGGCCTTTCTGACCTTGCCCGGCGAGAAAGACGACGGCGAGGCGCATATAGCCGAGGCCGTTGCGCGGGGTTGCCCCTGCATTATTTGCACAAACGTTCCCGAAACGACGGGATGTTTCATTCAAACGCCGGATCGGATCCAAGCCCTTTTGCGACTTGCCGAAACGATCCGCCAAGAGGTAGCCCCCCATTGCGTTGCAGTTACGGGCAGCGCGGGAAAAACCACTGCAAAAGAGTTTATTTCATCCGTTCTTTCCCAAAAGGGATCAACCTTAAAAACGCTCGGCAACCACAACAGTCTGGTCGGTCTGCCGCTCTCGCTGTTGGAGCTGAAACCGGGTACCGAATGGGCCGTTTTGGAAATGGGAATGAACCATAAAGGCGAGATTGGGGCGCTTTCAAAAATCGTTTCTCCCGACCTTGCCGCAATCACCAATATCGGAAACGCACACGTTGGTATGCTGGGCAGTCAATACGATATTTTGCAGGCAAAACTGGAAATTCTTTCCGGGCTGCAACAAAACGGCGTATTTTTGCTCAACGTTGACGATGAATTTCTCCGGCGTTCCGTCGGAAAAAATTTCCGCACGATTTCTCTCTCCGCCAATGGCAGAAAAGCCGACTTTTCGGCAAAGAATATTCGTGTGGAACTCCATAAAACGATTTTTGATCTGAACTGGCGCGGCGGGGTCGAAACCGATCTTTGCCTGCCGGTCATGGGAAAACAATTCGTAACGGCCGCCCTTTTCGCCTATGCCGCCGGAATTTACGCGGGCGTTTCGCCCGAGGCGATCCGCCGCGGATTGGCCGTGGCAAATCCCGGAAAACTTCGCCAGCAAATTTCGGTTTGCGGCGGCGTGACTTTAATTGAGGATTGCTACAACGCCTCGCCCGAATCCATGGCGGCGGCGTTGGATTCGCTGGATCTTCTTTGCCAAACCCAAGAAAGCCGGGGCATTGCAATTCTCGGCGATATGTTGGAGCTGGGAAGCGAGAGCGAACGATTGCATTATCAGGTTGGCAAACGCTTTGCCTGCGGCAATGCCGAACTGCTTTTCACCATTGGAAAACAGAGCGAACGCATCGCCCTCGGCGCCCGGCAAAACGGTGTTTTTTCCGATCAAATCTATCAAAATCCCGATCCGAACGATCTTTCCGGGCTGCTTAACGAATTGAAAACCGTCGTTCGACCCGGGGACGTGATCTTAATCAAAGCTAGCCGCAGAATCGCGGCCGAACGGGTGGGTTCCGCGCTCAAAGACTTCTTGGAGAAGGGAGAGCAGGGGCCATGCGTGAAATGACTTTGGAATACGGATTGACCGCGCTCGGAATGTTTCTTTTAACCTTGCTTGCCGAATGGCGGCTGATTCCGATTTTGCGCTCCCACAAAGCGGGTCAGCGCATTTTGGAGATCGGACCGCGGTGGCACAAGGCAAAAGAGGGAACGCCCACCATGGGCGGCATCGGGTTTATTCTTGCCGCTCTGATCTGTACCGTCGTTTACCTGATCGTTCGCGCCCGGCGCGGTGTTTCGCAAATGGAAATTCCGCTTGCCATGACGCTTTCGTTTGCGGCG
>JBGUNW010000231.1:0-3019 GCA_045117555.1 Eubacteriales bacterium | reverse complement strand
GTAAAATCATAAATTGAACGCATTTTTTTGATCCTCCTTTTGATTTTTTAATAGTTCATTTAATAATGTATAAAGCATTCCCGCCTTATCCGGCGACAGCTTGATACAGCCGGCCACATTTAACGGAACGTCTTTTGCCCGTTCCTGCAATTTCTTTCCCGCGTCGGTCACCGAAACAACCACCACGCGGTCGTCCTTTTCGCTTCTTCTTTTTTCTATATATCCGGAAGACTGCAATTTTTTCAGCAGAGGCGAGAGGGTACCGTTATCAAGCATCAGCACATCGCAAAGCTCGCCCACCGTTGCCGCATCCTTTTCCCACAAAACAAGAAGAACAATGTATTGCGTATACGTTAAACCGAGAGGTTTCAGAAACGGCGTATAAAGGTTGGTTATACTTCTTGCCGCGGCATAAAGCGGAAAGCAGAGTTGATTGGATAGGCGCATTGCCTGCTTATAATCATATTCCATAGGACTTTCACCTCAAAAATATTTGATACAATTATATTTTATCAAATACTTTATCATTTGTCAAGAGTTTTTTCAAAAAAATATTTTTTACAAGGAACTTGACGCGAAGCCGCGCCGGAATGCAAAGGTTGCTTTCCGCCCGCGAAAAAAGGAAAATAAAAAAACGCGATTTTTCCCGGTAGAAAAATCGCGTGTTTTGTGGCGCGTGCTGCGCACTTGCGTGTGTTCGGTCCGTGTCCTGTATCAAGAAAAGTGAGGAAGACGGAAACGTCTTCCTCACTTTTTTGGTGCCGGTGGTGGGACTCGAACCCACACGACCTTGCGGACAACAGATTTTGAGTCTGTCTCGTCTGCCAATTCCGACACACCGGCATATCGTATTCGGAACGCTCATAATTATAGCACACTTTCTTTGTGTTGTCAAGAGTTTTTTTGCCCACTTTTTTCACGTTTTCACCGCCCTTGACATTTTTGTTTTGATATGTTATAATAAATACGGTTTTATATCAACATTTTAAAAAAAAGGAGCTGGTCAGTCTTTATGGACACAGACGGGAACATACGGGGCCTCTTTTTTGCTTCTGCTTCCGCAAATGCAGCGGATCAAGCGCAAAGCTGGCAGGGCATTCTCTGGCTGACGCTGTTGTTCGTCATTTTTGTTATTGCCGGCGCCGTTTTCGGCGCCGCCGAAAGCGGTTTTTCCGCAATGAATAAAATTCGCATCAAGGCAAAAGCAGAGGACGGGAACCGCCGCGCCAAACGTGCCATGTACGTGGACGAACGGTTTGAAAAAGCGCTTACCACACTGCTCATCTCCGGCAATATTGCCCACATTGCCGCCGCGGCACTCGCAACGGTGATTGCCACGCGCTTGTTTGGCGAGAGCCAGACCGTTACCGTTCTGACAACGGTGATTACCACGGCGATCGTGTTTTTGTTCAGCGAGATGATCCCCAAAAGCTTTGCCAATGACCGCAGTGAAACCACCGCGCTCTCGCTTGGTTGGTTGGTCATTTTTCTGATGCGCCTTTTTTATCCCCTGGTGTGGTTTTTTACTTTGATTTCCAAGGGCTTTTCCAAGCTCATTTCGCTTTTTGTAAAGGTGGATAAGGAGCCGTCGATCACCGAGGACGAACTTTACGATATTATCGACACCATTGAGGAAGAAGGCGTTGTAAACGAGGAACAGAGCGACCTGTTAAAGTCGGCCTTGGATTTTTCCGATACCTACGCCAAGGACGTGATGACCATGCGCGCGGACATTTGCGCGCTGGACTCCACGCTTTCCAATACCGAAATTCTAAACATTATCAAAAAGACCACCCATAGCCGTCTCCCGGTTTATGAGGGCGATCTTGACCATATGATCGGTACGTTGCAAATTCGCACCTTTATTCGTGAATATCGCAAAAATCCGGCGGTGGATTTGCGCGAATTGTTGATTCCGCCGTTCCACGTCAGCCCCGATTCCAAAATTGACGACCTGCTTTCGGTGATGCGCCAATACAAATGCTATCTCGCCATTGTTTCCGACGAGGAAGGGCATACGCAGGGCTTGATTACCATTGAGGACTTTTTGGAAGAGCTGGTGGGTGAAATTTGGGACGAGGACGACGTGGTTGACAAAAACTTTGTCAAACTCGGCGGCAACCGGTTCCGCGTCAACCCGCGTATGACGCTGGGCGAGGTCTGCCACCGCATCGGCATCAAGCCCGCCGATAAGCGCCGCGCCTCGCGCCCGCTCATTTCCATTATTTTGGAGCATTTCGGCCGGATTCCAGAAGAGGAAGAAATTTTTACGCTGAACGATCTGGAAATTACCATTGAAAGCGTGGAGGAGAACAAGATCACCGCGGTTGACGTTCACCTGCTTTCCCCCGAAACCACGCCGGACGCACCCGATAATCTTCGCCCCGAACCCGCGGACGAAGGGAAAGGGGGTGAAGGCGAATGATCCCCTATCTCATCATTGCGCTCATGGTCCTGCTTTCCGCCTATTTTTCTGCATCGGAAATGTCCTTTAACGCCGCCAACAAAATGCGGCTCAAAAAGGCGGCCGAGGGCGGCGATAAGCTTTCCGGGCTGGCATACAGGATTTGCGAGGACTTTGCCTCGGCGCTTTCGGCCATTCTGATCGGCAACAACCTGGTCAACATTGCCGCTTCCACAACGGCAACCGTGATTGCCATGCGGCTGTTGTTGGGCAAAGCGTCGGATACGGTTGCCTCGCTTCTCGCAACCGTTGTTATGACGCTGATCATCCTTGTTTTCGGGGAGATCCTGCCCAAAATTTTCGGCAAGAACTATGCCGATAAAGCGGTTCGTATTTTTGCCGTTCCCACCCGGATTTTAACGTTCATCCTTTACCCGGTGGTCTGGCTTGTCATGTTGCTTATCCGGCTGCTTGCCCGTGTTTGGGGAAAGGATTCGGAGGATGCGCCAACCGTTACCGAAGAGGAGCTTTCCTCGATTATCGACATTATTGAAGAAGAAGGCGTGATCGACGAGGAAAAGAGCGAGCTGCTCCAATCCACGCTGGAATTCCGCG
>JBGUNW010000230.1:0-2095 GCA_045117555.1 Eubacteriales bacterium | reverse complement strand
GGGGTGCGCCGGGTGGGGCCAACGCCTCTTTCTTTTGTTCACGCGCACATGGTGCGCGTTTTTAATCATTTTGATCGTTTTGATCGTTTTGATCGTTTTGATCGTTTTGATTCGGCTGGATCGGTTCCTGCGGCGTTTGGCCTTCTTTCTTCGGCTCGTCGCCAAACAGGGTAAACTCCGCGGACGAGCGCTCCTCTTTCTTGGAGTCCTCGGTTTTTTTGGTACGCTTTTCCCAAATAATACCGGTTTGCAACGATATATAAACCAAAATAATTTGCAAAATTACGATTGCGACAAGCAAAACGATAACCCATGGGAATAATCCGGCGGGAATTGCTTTTACCGCAAGCAGAGCGGCCAGCGGCGCCGCTACGGCGTTCATTCTTGCGCGGCGGCGACTGACGAGCAGGAACGCCAGAGCCAGAATTTGCAAGGCAAGCAGACAAAGCAGAATGATAAACAACGGTTTCAGGTTTACCAGATGCGAAAATTCAAAGCTTTCCAACACTTTGGTGGCTTCGCCGTGGGGTGCATTCTCGCTTGCGCGAGCCCGCAGGTAAACGGTATAGGGTGTTCCAATCTCCAAATTCTCCATTCGCAGCTCGGTGGACCAGTTGGTTGGTTCTTCCTCGGCGGAGGTAGTATACGCCATTTCAAAGGAGCCGTTTGTGCGGAAGGAGATGCTGCGCTCCTGTTTGGTTTCGATAATTACGCGCTCGTATGCGCCGTTTGCAACCTTGCCGGGGCGAACCGCAAACACCAAAGTTTGAACCTCGCTATCCGCCGTTTGATCGGCGGAGCCGAGGCGAACGACCTGCATTTCTTTTCCGAGCAGCGCCGAAATTGAAATTGCCTCCGCCGCGTCTTTCCCGATTGCCGAAATGCTGCCGTCGGCCGCAACGGTGAGCGTCCAATTCTCGCCGTCCGACGCGATCTGATAAACACCGGGCGCAAAACCCGCCAGCTTTTCGTTTGCATAATCAGCGCGCAAAGTTGGAACCGGCTCGACAGGAAGGAGCAAGACGGTAATTTCAAAGTTCTCCTCGCCAATGGTAAACGAATCGGTATGCGCCGTGGTGTGCGCGATCGCAACGCCGTTCCATTTGGTGAGCTTTTTGTTTTGACCGGGAAGAACGGAAACCGAGATTGTTCCCTGCGTTCCGTATTCCATGGCGCCGGAAGCTGCGCCGCCGTTGATGAGAATTTCTACCGCGCCGCTGCAATCGTTCCCGTTTTCATCCACCACGTGTACAACTACTTCGTGCTCCTGCAATTTCCATTTGGCAGTTAGCGTTTCGTTTCTCGGAAGAATCCAGCGCTTAATGGAGCCAAGGTTGCCGGAAGCGTCGTAATAAAGGCGTTCGCTTCCCCCCGTTTGCGTGATATAATAGCCCAGGAATTCCCAACCCGTGCAGGCGGGAATGTCGATATGACCCGGCAGATCCTCCTGGAAAACCACCGTCATTTGTTCGGTCCCGCGATCGGTAACGGCATTTTCGTCCGGCGCGTTGAGATTGAACGTGACCTGATATTCGCAAGGCGTATAATACCGATATACAACGGTGGAACCGTCCGCGGCGGCGGTCGCCTCGGTATAGTTTGCGGGGTCGGTATCGTCAAACCGATAACCCACATAATCCTTTGCTCCGCCAAGCTCTTTGCCCGAAACTGCGGTGCCGTAATTTACCGTTTCGGTATATCTGCCCAACTCGGTTGTGCCGGAGCGATCAATTCTTGTCACCTCGCAGGAAATGGGCGTCCATTGCGGGACAAGATAGATATCCTTGCTTGTTAAGCCGGGAATCCTGTTGGCATTCAGGGCAATTTGCTCGCCGTTTGCGTCATATGCCATCCAACCGTCAAACGTGTGCGTACTCTTCGCCATAACGTTGGTGCCGGGGAGTGTGGTTGCCGTGCCGTAACGGTGTTCGGTAGGCGATGCCGGACGGCTGTAAACCGGGTGGTATTCCGGATCGGTTCCGTACTTTGCAATTACTTCTTCCGGAAAGCCAGAGGTCCCGCTTGCGCCCACATAATAAACTTTGTAAACGCCAATTTCAAAAACAGCGAACAAGGTTATATTTTGATCCGGCAT
>JBGUNW010000229.1:0-1607 GCA_045117555.1 Eubacteriales bacterium | reverse complement strand
TTGAGCTTGCCTGCGCCATTTCCGGCTACGTCCTCGGCGTGAACCCGTTTGATCAGCCCGGTGTGGAATCCTATAAGAAAAATATGTTCGCGCTTCTCGGCAAGCCCGGATACGAGGATTTGCGCGAGGAACTGAACAAACGGTTAACGTTTTAAGAAAAATCGGTAAATTCCCGGAAAAAGCCCTTGACTTTTTCGGAAGGAATTGGTATAATAAAAGTACGGGATCGGTATTTTTGCCGGTTTTGACTTGTGGGAGGTATTGCAAATGTTGAAATTGATTGTAGGCGTAAAAGGAACGGGAAAAACAAAAAACCTGATCAACCTTGTAAACGGCGCTTTGGAAGTTACCAAGGGAGATGTTGTTTGCATTGAGAAGGGAAATAAACTCAGATATGATATTAAACCGGCCGCTCGCTTGGTGAATGCAGAAGAATATATGATTTCGGACGCGCAATCGCTGTTCGGTTTTATCGCCGGCATTATTGCCAGCAACCATGACGTTACCGATTTGTTTGTGGACGGAACCTTGAAGATTTGCGGCGGCGACGTTGCGGATTTTGAAAAGCTGGCGCAAGAGCTTTCCTGCCTGGTTGGAAAAACCGATATCAACCTTACGCTTTCGGTATCCATGCCGGAAGAAGATGTTCCCGCATCGGTAAAAGCACTTCTTTAATTCATTTCATCCGGTTTCCGAAAAACCGCAGTTCTGTTGTGAGAACTGCGGTTTTTTACGAAAAATACCGTGAAATATTAAGAAAGGAGGCCTCTCCCATGATTCTCATCATTGCCGAAAAACCCAGTTTGGGGCGCAATATTGCCGCCGGAATCGGGCAAATGCAACGGCGGGACGGATACCTGGAAGGACAAGGGTATCTGATTACGTGGGCGTTCGGCCACCTTTTTTCTCTTTGCGATATTGAAACCTATAATCCGCAGCCGGATGGATCTACACGTTGGTCCATGCGGAATTTGCCCTGTTTTCCCAAGCAATTCCGTTTTGAACTCCGCAAAGGCGAAAACAAGAAGGCCGACGCCGGAACGGTGAAACAATTCGGCATTATCGCCGCGCTTTGCAATCGCTCGGACGTGGATACCATTGTCAACGCGGGAGACGCGGATCGCGAGGGCGAAATTATCGTTCGGCTTTGCATTCAGAACGCTTTGAAAACACCGAAGGCGCTCAAACGCCTCTGGTTGCCCGACCAAACGCCGCAAACGGTTGCCGCCGCTTTGCGGGACTTGAAAGACGAAAGCGAATACGATCTTTTGGCCGCGGAAGGATATGCCCGCACTTTTATCGACTGGCTTTACGGCGTGAATCTGACGCGCTACGCAACCATTCGCACCGGGCGGCTTTTGCGCGTCGGCCGCGTGATTATTCCCATTGTAAAGGCAATTTACGATCGTGATCTTGCCATTCGCAATTTTGTCCCGGACGTTTACTACGCCATGGTCAGCCGCGAAAAAACCAACGGGGAAGAGATCGAGCTTGTTTCCAAAAACAAATTTGAAAAGAATCAGCTTGCCGAGGCGCAGGAGCGTTGCCTGCTTTATAACGCGACCGGCGCGGTGGTAACCTCTGTCAAAAGCAAAAAAGAAACGCTG
>JBGUNW010000228.1:0-5292 GCA_045117555.1 Eubacteriales bacterium | reverse complement strand
GCGCGCCGACGATACGCTTATCCGAGGTGATCACGCCATCCTTCATGGGAACGTTGAAGTCGCAGCGGACAAACACTTTCTGGCCGGCGCGGATCTCAACGTCTTCGATTGATTTTTTATTGTAGGTCATTGGTTTTGTTTCCTTTCGGTAAAAATTAGAAAAATTCCTCAATTACTATATCATAAAGAAAGAAAATTATCAAGAGGTTTTGTGAAAAAATTACCAATTATTTTGCGCTTTTTTCAAATCAGCGTTTCCAATTCGTTTACCAGCGAGCCGAACAATTCCAGCGCGCTGTTGACCGGATCGGGCGTTGACATATCCACACCGGCGATTTTGAGAAGACTGATCGGGTCGGCGCTGCTGCCGCCGGAAAGGAATTTCTTGTAATCGGCAACGGCGCTCTCGCCCTCTTTGAGAATGCGGTTGGCAATAGCTACCGCCGCGCTGAACCCGGTTGCGTACTGGAACACGTAATAGTTATAGAAAAAGTGCGGGATGCGCGCCCATTCCAGCGCGATCTCGTCGTCCGAGATCATATCCTCGCCGAAATAGAGCTTGTTGAGGGCATGGTATTTTTCGCAGAGCGCGTCGGCCGTGAGCGTTTCGTTCTGCTCGGTCATTTTGCCCATGGTCAGCTCAAACTCGGCAAACATGGTCTGGCGGTAAACGGTACCCTTGAACTGATCCAGAAAATGGTTGATGAGATACGCGCGCTGTTTTTTATCGGTCGTCTTGTTCAACAGGTGGCGCATGAGCAGCACCTCGTTACAGGTGGACGCGACCTCGGCAACGAAAATAACGTAATCAGCGGTATTCGTCGGCTGATATTTGCAGGAATGGTAGCTGTGGAGCGCGTGTCCCATTTCATGCGCCAGCGTGAACATACTGTCCAGATTGTCCTTGTGGTTGAGCAGGACGTAGGGGTGCGGATAGCTGTTGCCCGAGGAATAGGCCCCGCCGCGTTTGCCCGCGTTTTCGTAAACGTCGATCCAGCGGTTTTCAAAGCCCTGCCGCAAAAGCGCGGTGTAATCCTCGCCCAGAACGGCAAGCGCCTCCAAAACCGTTTTTTTGGCTTCCTCAAAAGAGATTTTCACGTCGGCGTCCGGGATGATGGGGGGGTAAACGTCGTACATATGCAGCTCGTCCACGCCCATGATCTTTTTGCGCAGGGCAACGTAGCGGTACATCTTGGGCAGATTTTGATGAACGGCCTCGATCAGATTCAAATAGACCGGCACGGGAACTTCGGTACTATCGAGCGACGCTTCCAGCGTGGAGCCGTAGGCGCGTGCGTTCGCGTAAAATTTGAGTTGACGGAACTGCGCGTCCAGCGTTGCGGCAACAGTGTTGCGGAACTCGCCCAGCCGCTTGTAATAAGCTTGGAAGGTGTTTTTGCGCAGGGTGCGGTCCGGGGACATGAGAAGCGGCACCAGCGTTCCGTCAGTCAGCGGATGCACGTTGCCTTCGCCGTCGGTCACGTCGGGGTAGGACATATCGGCGTCACGCAGAACGCTGCCGATCTGCTCGGGGGCGTTTGCCATTTCCCCTGCCGCCGCCAAGAGTTTTTCCTCGGCGGGCGAGAGGATGTGCGCCTTGCGGCGACGGATCTGATAGAGCGAGCGACGGTAGGTTTCCAGTTTCGGCTCGGCCTTGTAAAATCCGTTCAGCGTTTCGTCATCGATCGCCATAATCTCGGGCGTGGCGAAAGCCGACGCGCTGCTGATGGCAACAAGGGTGGAAATTGCCTTGGCGCGAAAATCCTGATAGGTGCCGTTGCCGGTATCCTCGTCGCTCTTGCAGCTCGCGTAGCCGTAAAATTTGGTCAGGCGGATCGAAAGTTCGTCCTGTCCCTCAAACCACGCAAGCAGATTTTTTGCGCTTTCGCCCAGCTTTCCCTTATGGGCAACCACCGCCGCGGGGGCGTTCTGCAATTCTTTGTATTCGGCAAGCCATGCTTCGTCGCTCGGAAAAATGTCGGTAAGATTCCATGTGTCTTCTACGCGCACTTCGCTGCGCTTTGGAATTTTGTTTGCCATATTCAAACTTCCTTTCTCGTTTTTTCGGACGTTGTCTTTTTCATTATAACAATATTCTTTGCCAAAATCAAGCGATTTTTCCCGAAAACGGCAAAAAACCGACGGCTTTTCAAACGGAAAGCCGCCGGTTGCGTTTTAAAATTGTAAAATTACAGAACTTTGCTTAAAAATTCTTTCGTTCTCTGGTTTTGCGGGTTTGCAAACAAGTCCTTCGGATTGCCCTCCTCGGCGATCACGCCACCGTCCATAAACAGCACCCGGTCGGCAACCTCGCGCGCAAAGCCCATTTCGTGCGTGACGATGACCATGGTCATACCCGTGTCGGCAAGCTGACGGATCAGATCCAGCACCTCGCCCACCATTTCGGGGTCGAGCGCCGAGGTCGGCTCGTCGAACAGCATGACCTTGGGGTTCATGGCAAGAGCGCGGACAATGGCAATGCGCTGTTTCTGCCCGCCCGAAAGGGTGGACGGGTAGGCGTTCGCTTTGTCGGCAAGGCCGATACGATTGAGCAGCTCCATGGCGCGGGCCTTATTGCTTTCCCGAATTTCCTTTTTCTTTGTTTTTTTTGCAAACAATCCGCCGGCTCGCTTAATTTGCAGATAGTCCGGCGCAAGCGTAATGTTTTGCAAAACCGTTTTGTTGTTAAACAGGTTGAACTGCTGAAAAACCATTCCCATGTGCTCGCGGTGAACGTTAATATCCACCTTCATATCGGCAATGTTAACACCCTCGAAAAAGATGGAGCCGCCGGTCGGATCCTCCATACAGTTCAAGCACCGCAAAAAGGTGCTTTTGCCACTTCCCGAAGGGCCGATGACCGCAACCTTCTCGCCTTTGTGAATCTGAACATCAATGCCTTTGAGAACCTGCAAATTGCCAAACGATTTGGTCAACCCCTGCACGTCGATCAGCACCGTGCTTTCGTTTTGTTTATCGCTCATTTTTTGCAAGTCTCCTTTCCATCAGTTTAACAAGTGCGGCGATTACACCGACGATGACAATATACAACAGTGCCATGACGAGATACGGGATCATATACTCGTAGGTATTCGATCCCTGATCCTGAAACACCTTGGTAATATCCACTGCGCCAACGTACCCGACGATAGCTGTCTCTTTGATAAGAGCAATAAATTCATTGCCCAACGTAGGCAGAATGTTTTTGATTGCCTGCGGAATAACCACCTTGATCATGGAGACCGAAAACGGCAATCCGACCGCACGCGCAGCTTCTAACTGCCCCGGATCGACCGAATGGATGCCGCCGCGCATGATCTCCGAAATGTACGCGCCGCTGTTCAAGCCAAAAATCAAAATACAGGAAGTGACCTCCGGCAAATGCCACCCCAAAAGCGGCAAAAGAATGTAGTATCCAACCAACAGCTGCACCACAATCGGCGTTCCGCGGAAAAAAGCGACGTAAACGTTGCATGCCGTTTGCGCATAACGCGTGACCCGCTTATAGGGCGGAATAACCTTGACTATGGCGATCAGCGTTCCGATAACAATACCAATTAAAAGGCCGAATACCGCGATCAACCCGGTATTTTTTATACCAGTCAACAGATTGAGATACCCTTGATTCTGGAAGAAATAACGGTCAAAAAATTTCCATTTCTTCGCAAAGTTGAAGCGAGTTGCAATAGATACGCCAAGCAGAACCAAAAGCGTTACTACCGCTAAAATGACCAGAATGTCTATCCAATGTTTTTTCCAAAAATTTTTCTTTTTTTTCATAGATCAAAACAGCAGATCGGGGCTGTCGCGCAATATGCGACAGCCCGAATCCGCACCTTTATCAGTTTTTTTCGATTTCAAAAGCCGATCAGTTGACTTCGTTGACATTTTTGACGATCGCCTTTGCAGGGCCTTCGTCAATGATGACGTACTTGACGTTCTTGTTCAGAATATTCTGAACGGCAAGCGCACCGTTGGAGTAGCCGACCGTGGTGAAGGCAAAACCGTCAAAGCCCCAATCCTCGTCTCCAATGCAGTAGAGATTGCCGGTGGTGCCGGTCTGTACGCCGACCTTGACCGATTTATCATATCCTTTGAGAATCGCCTCAATTTCATCCGCCGTCTTGCAAGCATCAAAAGTGGTATCGTCACCGGCAACAACCAGCATTTGAGAAGCGTTATAGTAGGACTCGGAAAAATCAAGCGTTTGTTTCCGGACATCGTTCACCGTCAAGCCTGCGGCCGCAATGTTGCAAGTGCCGCCGGCAACGGAAATTTCGTTTCCATTGTCGTCCTCATACGTGCCGCCTGCCGCCGAAACGGAAAGGCAAACCGCCGAAAATTCCATATTGTTAATGTAGAGTTCCTTGCCGATCTCTTTTGCAAACAGGTCCATGATTTCCATGTCAATGCCGTAGTAATTGATGCCTTCCATATATTCAAACGGGGCAAACGCAGCATTGGTTGCAACAATGAGTTGGGACCCGTCGGTCTTCATCGTTGCGGCGGATTTGACCGCGGTGGGCGTGCCGTTGCCGAAGTACTTGTTAACAATGGCTTCAAAAGTGCCGTCTGCCTTGATTTTCGCAAGGAAGGCGTTGATCTGACCAAGCAGAGCAGCGTCACCCTTTTGAACGGCGAAAGCGTATTCTTCAACGGTCAATGGAATGTTAATGACCTTAACGGCATCCGTTTCCGATTCATCTTTTTTACCGCAGGACGCGAATGCGGCGAGGCAGGCAACGATCATCAGCACTGCCAGTGTGAGAGAGAGAATTTTTTTCATGGTTTGTTTTCCTCCATTTTGGATTTTTGTTTTGCACGGGATCCGGATCCCGGGGATTTTCCCGTGCTCTGTTCCTGTGATGTTGCCATTATAGCGCATAATTATCCATTTGTCAACCCATTTTTTGAATATTTTTTCTTTTTTCCATTTTGGACAAAAAATACAGTTTTTCTTTGCCTTTTTTTGTTTGTTTTTACCACATTTTAAGTGTCTTTTTGCTATTTAAACCGGTTTTGCGTTTCTTTGTTCTTTTTTTATATTCATAAATAAATGAATATATTAGGCTTTATTCATTTTGATTTTGCGGAATTTTAAGGGGCTGAAATTTTTATTTTTTGTGTATATTTTTTCATGCACTTGGAAGAATAACAATAAAAACAAGAAAAGGAAGGGTTTTCTTATGGCTGATCTTCTCATTCTCGGCGGCGGTGTTTCGGGTCTTTCCGCCGGCATTTACGCGCAAAAACTGGGGCATCGCGCCGTCATTTGTGAAAAACTGTCCACCC
>JBGUNW010000227.1:0-5380 GCA_045117555.1 Eubacteriales bacterium | reverse complement strand
TTTAAAAATGGTTGCGGGTCTTACCGCTCACCCGGCTTACATCTGCAGGCCATACGATTCTGCCGCATGCCGCTTTGCGCGCCCGCTTATCTGAACTGCGGCTACTCAGGGCAAATTCTTTTCGCCGCAGGCCAAACCATACTGTCTCCGCTAATTCCATCACTACGCGGCTTTCTCCATATGCTGCAAATAATAATTCGCCTTACCACGCAGCAACGGGCCTCCCGGTTCCAGTTCCCCGTACAGGTTGGTCTGGGGCAGGAACCACAAATCCCAGCGCATATCGGCGTCCCCGTCGCCGGGGCCGTAGCAGTCCGCAAACGCCGCCTCGCAGTGGGTCATTACCGTTTGCGGCGTAATGGGCAGACACAGTTCCTCGCAGAGGATCGCCACTACCTTCGCCATTGCCTCGATCTGCACAACCGTAGGCGGTTCCGGGCCGAAGTCAACCAGGGCACATTCTGTCCTTGCGCAGTGGGGCATTTCAAAGGCCTGCTCCACGTCAAAGCCGGAACAGCCATCCGGCAGCCAGCAGCAGGCGTCCACGCCGCAGCACAGGGCGATGCCGATGGAACTGTGGTTCCGCCCGTATGTGTGTTTC
The DNA here is from genome assembly GCA_045117555.1 of Eubacteriales bacterium. Lineage (GTDB taxonomy): Bacteria > Bacillota > Clostridia > Oscillospirales > CAG-272 > UMGS1865. The sequence goes on along the minus strand of JBGUNW010000227.1, from coordinate 4,779 downwards.
TTAAACTCCAGCAGGCTCTGGCAGTTCACATAGACGGTTCCGTCCTTATCAATACACAGGTGGTAGTCGTCGTAGTCCTGGCCATAATAACCGGCGGTCCAGTGCAGGTAAATATCCTTGATGCCGTTCCTGGCGTTGCGAGCCATAGCCCGCAGCCGATTTTCATGAATCACTTCAGGGTTAGGTACGAACATTTTCATCACACTCCTTTTCGTTTTGGGTTTCGTATTTTGTCCCCTACTTGTATAAACAGGATACCCCCCTAAAATGCAAGTCGCTTTTTAAAAAAATTTTAATTTTTTTTTGCCGGCGCTTTGCGGGAAAAAAGAAAACAGGAGAACACGCGCCCTCTCCTGCGCAAAATATAAATGGAAGTAAAATAAAAAACGCGCCGCAGCGGTTCCGTTGGGAATCACTGCGGCACTGTCATATGCGACGCTCGCAACACTCATGAAAATATCGAATTTTATTCAGGTTTTTTGGTAAGTATCACTTTACCATTCAATTTGACTCGGGATCCATATGGCCCAAAAATTGAGACAGCAACTGTATATGGGTATTCAGGGCTGCCACTTCTGCTTTTACGCTGCAAAGCAGCCCCATATTCATTACCACTTGCGGCGCATTCTGGCGCATGTCCAGGCTGTCCGGGTCATAATACCCCGGACGGATAGACACCCCAAGCGCCTTCTCCAGTTTTTCCAGGTTTGCAGCCGACGGTTTTGAAGTATCCGTCTCCCATCTCGAAAATGTGGTTTCCGATACATCAATTTCCGCCGCCAGCCCACGCTGGGACTTTCCAGCCATGATTCTGAAATGTTTGATTAACATGCCAGTTGTATAATAACAGGTTTTACTAAGCAAATGAACCTCTCTTCCTCAATAGTTTTCCATGAAACGTGCGTAGTATGTAGCCGCCGCACAGTTATGTATTATAGCGCAGGAAAAAATAATTTGCAAGTATTCTCTAAAAAATCATATAATTAAATTTTATGCCTTTTTAAATTTCATTATCATGATCCACTGTACCCCGTTTCACCGACCTTTCACAAATCTTTCACAATTGCAAAATGTAAAGAAACATGTGGGGAAAACTTCAGGGAAATATAAGATCATGTCAAGTTTCTTAAACTTTTCTTTCACTCTTTACATCAAACCTGGCATTTCTTTACAACTTCCCCAACTTTTCCTTACAACCTTCTGTAACTTGTATTTTGCCGGGTTTTCCCTTACTCTGAAATAGCCGCTTGCGGCAAAAACAAAAAAGGATCCGCTGCAACAGTTGCAGCAAAGGATCCGGAAAGAAGGGAAACCATGAAACAAGAACTTTGCAACGAAGCAAACCTCTTTGGCCCCGGTATGCCTGACCGGACTGCGCAGCAGCCCGGGGCAACCCGCACCGGCGCAAAAGCGCCGAAAGAAACGCCACCAAACAACGATGGCGCTGCCAGGCGGCAGATTATACCGCTTAAGGATCCTCCGTGGAACGAATGGCTGCGCCTGGCAAGGCAGGGCAACGAGCACGCAAAGCTGTGCTTCTGCACCCAGGCGGAACCGTTCATCGAATTGTTTTGCCGTATCAGGTACTTCCGGCGCTTCCTGGGAGAAGAAGAAATACGGGGCATCGCCGCGCTGAAGGTGATGGAGTTTCTGATGGAATACCCGGATCCTCCGGAGGACAAAGAGATACCCGTCCTGTTAAAACGCGTTATCCGTAACGCGCTCCTGTACCCTACAGAAAAAGCGGAAGTACGAAGCCGCCGGGAACAACGGCCGGCCACGTTGCAAGGCGACGGCGAAAAGGATGGCGAAGTCAATGCCATCGAGGGTTTTCCTGCAAAGCGCAGGGAAGAACCGGAAGCAAAGCTGCTGTCCAAGGAGCTGCAGAATGCTACAGCAGAAGCCATGCAACAGCTGCTGCCCAGCGAACAAAACGTGATCCGCGCCCTGTTCTTCCGGAACAAAACGATAGCTGCTATTGCCAAGGAACTGCAGTGCACCCGCCAGAACGTGGAGCAGATGCGGGACAGGGCGTTGCGCCGTCTGCGCGAGTTTTTTGAGGGACAGGGCTTTAACAGCGGCGCGTTCTGTCACTGAGTTTATGCGTCTATGTTTTAAAAATTTCTTCAAAGGAGTTTGCTACGTTATGGAAATTAATTTTATTAACCAGCTTCTGAAGCTGATGGAAAAAGTGATGGAATGGTTGCAGGAATTATACGAGGCCGCCCGGCAGGGCGGCTTCCCTCCCTTTTCCCTGCTGCCGCAGAAAACGGCCATGGAACTGACCACGGCCCACACCGGCCTGCCCGCCTTGAACGACGAAGCCATCAAACGGGAATACCAGAGGATGCTGACCCGGAACCGGGTCCGCCGCTGCCGGGAGCGGAAAAAACTGAAAGCAACAGCCACCACTGCCGGCGAGCCGCAAGCCGCTACGGGTAACGAAAATCCCAATGCATGTAACGCCGTAACCATTACCGGTAACGCAAAAAACGTTACTTGTAACGCGGAAACCGTTACCGATAACGGCGTAACGGTCCTGGCGGAAACCGCGCAAGCCCGCATGGAACCCGCCGCCGCACCTGCCGCCGTAACGGAAAACGGCAACGCTGCCGTTACGGCTTGTAACGCTCCGGTAACGCCCGGTAACGTTTTTGCAAAAAAAGAAAAAGAAACAGAGAAAAGAAAGAACCAAAGAAAAGAGATAAATAAAAATAAAAAAATTAAAACCAATATCGCTGACGCGATGCCAAAAAGCGCGCGCGCATGTACGCATGAGGAAGGAGCGGAAACGGCGGGACTTTTTGCCGAAACCCATTACACCGCAGCCGAAACGCAGACCGTTGAAAACAACACAACTACTGAAGGAAGATGCCTACCCTTCCAGCCGCAGGAAAAGCAAGTTACGCAACTGATCCCCACCGCCGAACTGCCGGACGTATACCGCAAAATCGTCAGCGCCTGGAACCAACTGCCCCTGCCGAAAAAGTTAAGCGGCTTGTTCCCTTCGCTGGTAAAACGCCTGCGCTTTTTGCTGGAAAACTACGGAGAAGAACAGGTACACAACGCCATCGCCAGTATCTCCGACAGCCCGTTTTTGCTTGGCAATTCCAAAAACAACCGGGGCTGGGTGGTTTCCCTCCACTGGTTCCTGGATCCGGAACACTTTGAAAAGATTCTGGGCGGCGAATATCACGACAAAAAGAACAGCGGCGGCTCAGGCTTTTTTGAGATGGGCGACGAGCTGAAGCCGTTGCCGGAAGGGTTTATGGGAACGGTGGTGTATTAAGCGTGTGCGAACATAACGAAGGCAGAAAAAATCACGAGCCGAAAGCGGTCGGCGATATTATAACCGACACGCCGCTCTTCGCAGGCATACAGGACTGCGGGGGAGCAACTGCCCGCGCCGCGACAGGCGACGCCGCAGCGGTTGAACCGCAAAACAATTTCGGTGCGTCCGTCCCCGACAACATCCCCGGCACGCCGGAATACAACTGGCAAAAGTACGGCTACACCCTTATCACGGAAGAAACCATGAGCGGCGGCCCCCATCCCGGGGACTACGAAAAGGACGGGGTGCTGCACTGCGGCTACTGCCACAAACCGAAATATATTCTGCACAATCTCTTCGGGAAAGTGAAAGCCTTTCCCATTGACTGCGACTGCCTGAAGGAATGCCTCGCCCGCATCGCCGGGGAACGCAGGCGACGGGAAGAATTAATCAAGGCGGAAAACTGTCGCAGCCACGCCCTGCCCTACGCCCACATGCGCCAGTGGAACTTCGCCAACGACGACGGGGGAAGCCCTGTCATTACCGGCTACGCCAAACACTACGCGGAGCATTTCGCGGAATTCAGGGCCCGGGGGGAAGGCCTGTTCCTGTTTGGCATCAGCGGTACCGGCAAAACCTATACCGCCGTGCAGATCGTCAACGCCTTGTGCGACAAAGGCTACCGCTGCCTTGTCACCAGCTTTCTGGATATTGTCACAGACCTGCTTTCCCTGAACCGGGAAAAGCGGCAGGAATATATCAACGACATCTGCCGTCACGACCTGGTGGTGTTCGACAATTACGGCACCGAACCTGCAACCTACTTCAGCGACATGAACGTGCTTGAAATCGTCAATATCTGCTACGACAAATTCGTACCCGTCATCGTCGCCACATCCCTGTCGCCGGAAATCCTGGACAAAGAGAACAACATCACCCGCAAATCGGCCCTGACGCGGTTAAAGGAACGCTGTTACTGCCTGACGCTGGCCAACGTGCATCGGAAAAATAAGCAGGCGAAAGAACGCAACGACCGTTACCGCAAATTGCTGGGCATCGCGGAAGACGACGCTTCCTCACAAAACTGGCCGAAACCGGGCAATACAGGCTGCAGCAAACAGCCTGTCCATACCAGCGGCAAAACCAAAACGACCGAAATGCCCAATCTGTACGAAGACATGGCGCCGGCGGACGGCGCGGAAGAGGAAGATTGAACCGCAAAAACGAGAACCCCATAAAATACAAAAAACCTGCTGTGCAGCCGCACAGCAGGAACATAATCGAAAAGAAAGAGGAGAAAAAACCATTATGACCATAGAAGAAGCCATCGAACTTGGCAAAACAAAAATCGATCCCCGCAACAACGATTTAGGCGACAACCCGGAACGGATCTACGAAATTCTGGGCTTTACCAACGCCAAATTTTTCGGCTGGAATACCATCCGCCACATCCGGCACTTTGAGTACCACGGCCAGACCCACGGGTATTTCCAGTATGTGTGCCATAA
>JBGUNW010000226.1:0-2168 GCA_045117555.1 Eubacteriales bacterium | reverse complement strand
AAATCGGCGAGGGACGCAACCGCCGCTATGTAAAAACTGCCGAAGCTGGCACCTGCGATTTTGAGGGCTACGACAATTACGGCCGTTTCTTGGCGGTTGAGTGTAAGCGGCCAGTAGGCGGGAAACTTTCACCCGCACAGGAAGCGAGAATAAACGACATAAACCGCAAGGGCGGCGTAGCGTTCGTTGTTCATAGCGGGGAAGAGTTTTTACAGAAGCTAAAAGAAAAACATTGCATTTAAGGGGGTGCAAAAAAATGTTGAATGATTTTGAAGTGGTAGAAGTTGAGAAAGTGCCAGCGCCACAGGCATTTTTACAGCTTGTAAAACAGCTTAACGAAACAGCTTTTGAGAAAGAAGCAATTTTACAGTGCGAGGAAAGCGGCGCAAAGGTTGCAAACTTGCAGGGCTTCTTAGCTGGCGTTCGTAATTACAAAAAGGTAATGCGCGACAACGGCTACGAGTTCGACATCAAATACGACGGCACGACAGAAAGAGCTTGCGGGTATTTTGACGACGACGGCTGCGTTTTAGATCTTCACGAGCTGCGCGTAGCAATTAGCGATATTACAGAGTTTACGGACACAAAGACTTTTGAGCAGTTTAAAGAGAAATGGCAGCAGGCCGTAGACACTAAAAAGGACTGGCTTTTTTATACCAGCGAAAAAGGCCGCGACCTGCATTTTATAAAAGGCTGGTATGAAGCAATGAAAATGATTGACGACATAATCGAAAGGCTTAACAGGGCGCTTGAAGCTGCGGAACAGGAAGCAGCAAACAGCCTGCCTTTTGAAGAAATCGGGCAGTAAGGGGAACACGCGCAGAGGGCGCTTAAAGGCGGGTTCAAATCCCGCGTGTTTCAAGAGGTAAACAGCTGGCCAGCGTTCAGCCTTAAAAACTTAGTTTTTACGAGGTGCAAAAATGAAAAATGCAATTTTGAAAATCTGCGAGAAGTTGCGCGGATATTCAGACACAGAGCCGTACTTTGAAGTTACGGAGATCAAGCAGAACGACAACGGGACTTTTACAGTTACTTGTAAAGTCGTAGACCCAGCAGCAGAAGAACAGGGGGCACAGAATGAAAGTAACTAACAACTTACACTTGCCCGAAGCGTTCGTAAAAGCTGTAAGCGTAGAACGCCACAACAAGGCGGGCTGCTATTCAGCTACAACCCTTAACAAGGGCACAAAAGAAATTATTTTGCAGGAGCGCCACTGGGACGAGTTCACAGTAGACGCCAGCGAGCAGGTATGGGCGACTTTTGGAACTGCCGTTCATGCAATCATGGAGAAATACGAGGACGGCAATTTTCACGAGGAAAAGTTCGACATTGCCGTTTCAAAATCCCGTGTTACTGGCGTAGTAGACAGCTACGACATGGAACGCGTAATTATAAACGACTGGAAAACCGCCAGCGTGTACAAAGTTATGAAAGCCGATTTTTCGGACTGGTACAAGCAGGGCATGACTTACGCATGGCTTTTGAAACAGAACGGGCTTGACGTTCGCCGCTGCCGTTTCATTGCGCTTCTTAAAGACCACAGCATGACAAAAGCGGAAACAGATTGCAGCTACCCGCAGGCGCCCGTTTTTGTTTACGAGTTTGATATAACACCCGAAGAACTCGAACAGGCAGGCCAGCGCATTATCGCAAAAGTTAAGGACATCGAAGCCGCCGAGCTTATGGGCGACGACGATATAGCACCATGCAGCGCCGAGGAACGCTGGGCGGAAAGTGACAAATACGCCGTAATGAAAAACGGCCGCAAAACAGCCGTTCGCGTGTTCGACCAGCTTGTCGACGCCGAAGCCTGCGCGGGCGCTTTGGGTAATTCCCACTACGTCGAGCACCGCCCCGCAGTGTCGAGAAAGTGCGGCAAGTATTGTTTGTGTAAGAACTTTTGCAGCTTTTACAAAAAGGAACAGGAGAACAAATAAAAATGAGTGACTTAAACCACGTTATCGAAATAGGCAGATTGACCCACGATATAAACGAGCGTGACTTTGCCTACACTACAGGCGGCACCGCCCGCCTTAACTTGAGCATTGCCGTAAACCGCAGCGAAAAGCGTAACGGCGAATGGAACAACCGCGCTTCATACTTTGACGTTACCGTATGGGGCAAGCAGGCCGAAAACATCAAGCAGTATTTGCACAAGGGCAAGCAG
>JBGUNW010000225.1:0-3821 GCA_045117555.1 Eubacteriales bacterium | reverse complement strand
GACCCTTGCGGGAATTTGGAAAAATTCCAAACCCTGCTTTCCAAAATCAAGTTTTCGGAATCCGATACTCTTTATGTGATCGGAAACGTGGTAGACTTCGGCCCCGACCCCATCGGGTTGGTGGAGGAACTCAGCTTTCATGCAAATATTTATCCCGTTGCCGGCGAGCGTGATTATCTTGCCGCACGTCTGCTCTCCGGGTTTGATAAAATGAACGCCGGGGAAACGCCCGAACCCGATTTTGCGGAGGATATGGGCAACTGGGTGCGCGCGGGCGGCCTGCCCACGATGGAGGGCTACCGCAATCTGGACGCCGACGGGCGCGAAGGCGTGCTCGATTACCTTTGCGAAATGCCGCTGTTTGAAGAAGTCAGCGTAAAAGGTAAATCCTTCGTTTTGGTGTATGCCGGCATTGCCGGCTTTGAAAAGGGCGATGACCCTGCCGATTTTTTGCCGGACGATTTCTTCTCCGAGCCGCTTTCCAAGGACGTGAAACTCATGGAGAACGCCACCGTGATCGTTGGCGGCGTACCCACCGAAAGCGGAAAGATCGAGCGCGGCGCGGGAAGTATCTTTCTTGACTGCGGCGCAAAGGACGGCGGACCGCTTGCGGCGCTCTGCCTGGAAACCGGCGAGGAGTTTTACACCGCATGATTTCCAAAAACGACCGTTTTGAGGTCGAAATTACCGATTTGAACAACATGGGCAGCGGTGTGGGACATTTGGAGGACGGTATGACCGTTTTCGTCCCGGGTGCCGTGACCGGCGACCGCGTTCGGGCACTGGCAATTAAGGTGACCAAAACCTACGCGGTTGCAAAGCCGGAAAGCGTGATTCTTCCTTCACGCTACCGTGTGGGAAGCGATTGTACTGCATCGCTTTCCTGCGGCGGTTGCGTTTACCGCCACGTGAATTACGAGTATGAAAAAGAATGCAAGCGGAACTATGTCAAGGCGGCATTCCGAAAATCCGGTTTGCAGGACGTTGCGGTGGGAGAACTTCGTTCTGCCGGCGTTCTTGCGGGGTACCGCAACAAGGCGCAATACCCGGTTGGCGTTGACCGTAACGGCAAACTGTTTGCCGGCTTTTTCGCTGCAAACACCCACCGCGTCATCCCGGCGTCGGATTGTCGGCTTACGCCACCCCTGTTCGGCGAAATTTGTCGAAGCGTTCTCGCCTTGTGCGATACGATTTCCGTTTCCGCCTACAATGAGCAAACGGGAAATGGCCTTTTACGGCATCTCTATCTTCGCCAAAACACGGCGGGCGAGGTCATGCTCTGCCTGGTGATCAACGGGAAAGAACTGCCGCGCGAAAAAGAATTGACCCGCGAGATTTGCAAACGCTTTCCGCAAATCGTCAGTCTTTACATCAATATCAACCGCGAGAATACCAACGTCGTTTTGGGAAAGGAATATCGGTTGCTTGCCGGAACTTTCTATTTGGAAGACACGCTCTGCGGCCTGCGTTTTCGCATTTCGCCGCAGTCCTTTTACCAGGTCAATCACAACGCCTGCGAACTGCTTTACGGCATTGCAAAAGAAAAAGCCTGCCTTTCGGGGAATGAGCGGCTGATCGACCTCTATTGCGGCATTGGTACCATCGGGCTTTCCATGATCGACCGCGCAAAGTCGTTGGTTGGGGTGGAGATCGTGCCGGAGGCCGTGGAATGCGCCGGGGAAAACGCCGCGTTGAATGGGATCGAAAATGCAAAATTTATGTGCGCCGATCTTTCGGAGCAGGAAGGTATGCTTGCCCGCGTTGCGAAGGAAACGGGCGAGGGATTTTCGCATTCGGTGGTCATTTTAGACCCGCCCCGCAAGGGAACGACCAAAGATTTGATTGATGAGATCGCCGTTTGCGGCGTACCCAAGGTGATTTACATTTCCTGCAATCCCGATACGCTCGCGCGCGATTGTGCGATTTTCCGGGAGAAAGGATACGAAATCGGCGAAGTGACCCCGGTGGATCTGTTCCCGCGAACGGGGCATGTGGAGTGCGTGGTACGGATGACAAGAAAATAAATTGCCTTTTCGGAGGGTAAACGGATGCTCCATTTAGAAAAAGTTACATACAAAAACATTTGGGAAATTGTGGATTTGAAGGTGTTTCGGTCGCAAAAAAACTTTGTTGCCGATAACCTGATCAGCCTGGCGCAGGCATACAGCGTGCAGGGCTCGGAAACGGCGGCTTTTCCGTTTGGCATTTACAATGGCAAAAAGCCGGTCGGTTTTTTGATGATCGGGTATAACGAAGCCGCTGCCTACTACGATATGGAGGCGCCGAAAATTTTGGAACACAATTACAGCATTTGGCGGCTGATGATTGACAAACGATACCAAAACAGAGGCTATGGCAGGGAAGCGATCCGGCTTGCGTTGGACTTTATCCGCACCTTTCCCTGCGGAAAAGCCGATTACTGCGCGCTTTCCTATGAGCCCGAAAACGAAGTCGCCGCAAAGCTCTACCATTCAATGGGCTTTGTTGAAAACGGCGAAATGGACGACGACGAGATTGTTGCCGTGCTGAAATTGTGAGCATAAAAAGGAGCTTTTTATGGAACACGCCTATTCGATCCTTATGGCGGCGTTTGCCGCGTTGCTTTTGATTTATGCCGGGCTCATGGCGCTCACCAAGGACTACAAAATGATCCCTTTCCGTGCGCGGGTTTCCTTTAAACCGAAGGACCCGAAAAGATATATGTTTCAACTCTCCAAAGTGATCGCTTTGGTGGCTCTCTCCCCCGGGTTGAGCGCGCTTGTGGCGCTTTGGAACACCATTGCAGGCGTTGTTGTTTTGTTCGTTTCCATGATTCTGTTCATTTGGCTGGGAACGAAGATCATGCGCGGCGTGAACTGAAAAGGAAACCGAAAATGAAAAAAGTGAAAATTACCGTTAAGCGTATGGCTTACTACGAGGATTTGATTGCCGCATACGAAAATCCGATCGAGCACGCTTGCGAAATGCGGTTGGGAGAGGTATTCGTTGCCAACGGTTGGCAAAGGCCGGAGGGATTTTGCACAAGCGCGTGGGATTCGATTTCTCCGTTTGTATTGGCGCTTTCCCACGGCGGCGAAAATTTCTACAACGGTTGGATGAAGAATCCCAAGTCGGCAATGATCTCCTGTAACGACGGCTTTCGCCCGGTCAGCTTTCTTTTGGAAACGTTGGATGAGGAGACGGAATAAATGGCTTCTACAAAAGAATACTTGAACTACGTTTTAGAACAGCTTGCCGCGCTGGGGGATATTTCCATGCGCCCGATGATGGGGGAATATGTCCTTTATTATCAGGAAAAGGTTATTGGCGGTATTTACGACGACCGCCTGCTGGTCAAGCCCACGCCGTCGGCGTTGCAACTCTTGCGGGAGAGCGGGAAGGAGGTCGCCTACGATCTTCCGTATCCCGGCGCGAAGGAACTGCTGGTGCCGGATATTGACGACCGGGAGCTCACCTGCCGGCTGATCCGCACAATCGCCGCCGATCTTCCGGCGCCGCAACCGAAATCCAAAAAAATGTGATCCCATTAATACTTTTTGCTCAAATCTAACAAGGAGAAAAACAAAAAATGAAAAGAACGATTGCTTTGCTGCTGGCGCTCGTTTGCCTGATTCCGTTTTTCTTTTCCTGCGCTGAAAAACAAAAAGCAGAGGAATATCAACAGCCCGAACAGTTGGCTTTTGGAAGCTATCTTCGCAGCAACGGAAGCGAATACAATGGATTTTCTATTTCTCTGAACGAGAATGGATCTTTTTCCTATTATGAATCGCCTATCAGTAGCCATATCGGAGTGGGAAACTATACCTTTGAAAACGGCATTG
>JBGUNW010000224.1:0-1790 GCA_045117555.1 Eubacteriales bacterium | reverse complement strand
TTATATCCGTTTTTGATCGACTTCATATCTCTTGCATGAAAGCCGTTCGGCTGTTTGATCTGTCCGAGGGGCTTTACGCTCTGATCGTAAACGCTTTCATAGCCGAGCGCCAACGGGAACTCCGCCGGAACCGCCGGCAGTTCCACGCCGAAATAGGCGTCCAGGATGGTAGAGAAAAAACGGATGGCTCCTCTTCCGTCCGTGACGGCATGGCACCATTCCAGCGAAACGGTGTTTTCATCGTAGCAGATCTGAAACAGATAGCCGTTGGTGTTTTTCCCGAATTCCTTGGGCCGGTTTTCCGTGTCGGTATGAAAAAGAAGGATCTCCGGATTGTCGTTATCCTCAAGGTAATACCTTTTGTCATACATCATTTTGCATCCGAAGAGCGGATGATACTGCAGTGCGGTTTTCACGGCGTTCAGCAATCGTGCGGCGTCCACCGTCTCAGCCAATGTCACTTTGAAAAAAGACGCGTTTTCCATTGTCGTACCGTTCGCGGCCATGGAATACCTGTCCATGTTGCCAAGTTCATAGCGCATTACGATCTCTCCTTTTTCCTGTTGTTTTGAACATTGTAGCACAAAAGCAGCAATAATACCAGCAAAAAAACGAAAAATTGTACGCCGGATCCATATTGATTTTTCCCAAAAAACCGAATTTGCTTCATTTGATGCTTGTCAACAAGGAGAAAACATGGTATAATTAAAAAGGATTATTATTGGTTTTTTACGGATCAAGCGGTTGGGAGGCTGTTATTTATGAATCTGAAACTGAAAAAAACGATCAGCGCTGCATTGACGTTGATCATGTTGATTTCCTGTTTCAGCAGCGGGATACAGGCGTTTGCGGAGGTGACGCAGGTCATTTTTCTGCAAGCGGACGGTTCTGAGAGCCGGGTATACAACCCGACCGAGATCAACAGCGATACCTACGAGCTCGTGGGCGGCGAATACGGAACGAAGTGGTACACAACCGGCGCCTATGTATCGCCGAATATGGGAATTTACCCCACGATAGAACACGGGATTACCGTGCGGGGAGACGTGAGCCTGATCATCCGCGACAACCTCCACCTGAGCGTCAAGGGAGGAATTTACGTTGCCGAGAACAGCACGCTGACCATTTACGGCCAGAGCAACGCCCCGCAGGGCGTTGGGCATTATTCCACCGGTGTGCTCAGCGCCGTGGCAACAGACGACGCGGCGGGCATCGGCGGCAAGGAGGGCGCCGTCGGCGGGCATATCGTGATCAACAGCGGCGTTGTGCAGGCCCACGGCGAAGACAGCGCGGGCATCGGCGGCGGCTATGACGAAGACAGCGGCTTTCAGTCCGTTACCATCAACGGCGGCGTCGTGAGCGCCAGTGGAGACGGCGGCGGCGCGGGCATCGGCGACGGCAAAAAGAACAAAAAAAGCGGCGACTCCGTGATCACCATCAACGGCGGCGATGTCCATTCGATCGGAAACGACGGGGGCGCCGGCATCGGCGGCGGAAGCTCCAGCGAATGCAAGGGCGCGTCCATTGTGATCAACGGTGGCGACGTCTATGCGCAGGGCGGCGACGACGGTGCGGGCATCGGCGGCGGAGAAAACAGCCGCGATTGGCGATCCATTGCCATCAACGGCGGCGAGGTTGAAGCCATCGGCGGCGACGGGGGCGCCGGCATCGGCGGCGGAGAGAACCGCGGGAACGGCGTGATCCGGATCAGCGGCGGCACGGTTGTTGCCAAAGCGGGCGGAAATGACGAAGACGCGGGTGAGTACGGCGCGGGCATCGGCGGCGGTGTA
>JBGUNW010000223.1:0-3268 GCA_045117555.1 Eubacteriales bacterium | reverse complement strand
GTGCGCTGTGGCCGGGCGCCAGCAAGAGAGCGCCACAGCGGAACTCGCCGCGGTTGGTATATACGGTGAAAGAACCGTCCGGCTGTTCGCAAAAATCATCCAGCCGGGTACGGTAATACACTTTGCCGCCAAGGCGTTCGATTTCGGAAAGAAGCGCCGAAATCACGTTTCTCAACAGATCGGTTCCGATATGCGGCTTTGCCAAAGTTAAAATATCTTTCGGCGCGCCGAAACGGCAAAGCGTTTTGAAAACAAAATTGCAATACGGATCGTGAATGCGGGTGATCAGTTTTCCGTCCGAAAAAGTACCCGCGCCGCCGGCGCCGAACTGAATATTGGAATCGGTATCCAACACGCCTTCGCGCACGAACCGATCCACCGAAACAACGCGGTCTGCAACCGAATCGCCGCGGTCGATCAAAATCGGATCGTATCCGTTTTCAGCCAACAAAAGCGCAGCGAACAAGCCCGCCGGGCCCATACCGACAACAAGCGGCTGCGCCGTTAATTTTTCGCTTCCGCGCACAATTTCCGGCACGGTTTCCGAAAGCGGCCGCAGTTCGGCGCGCTTTTGAAGATTTTGCGGAATGGGCACGGGAGATTCGACCAACACCGTGCAAACAAAGCAAACATCTTCCCGACGGCGCGCGTCGACCGAGCGTTTATAAAGCCGAAAATGAAGCGACCGGGGAGAAACTCCCTTGCGCTTCATTTGATCGGCCGCCAAATTACAAATATCCGCTTCACCTGCGTCAACCGGAGTTTTCACGCCGCCGAGCAGATAGCGAAAAGCAGAATCAGGTTTCGGCATTTGTTTCAATTTCTTCTTCGATTTGATCGTGGTGGAAAAAGGAATTCTGTTTATAATCGCTGTCCGTCAGGTTGACCACCAGCAGCCAGACGATGACGGCAAGCAACAGGCAGATCAAGATAGGCAAAAAGCGAAACCGATGTACCTGATTTTCGGCGGCTTCTTTTTTCTTGTTATAATGGCCGAGGGTATTTTTTGCCTTCATAATCATCTGTCTCCTTTCCTGGTGGTGTTTCCATCGTTATAAAGTTCGGGAATACCGGGTTTCGGCAGAGGCATTTCCAACTGTTCCCCTTCGGTTTTCTGCGGGTCGGGATCGTTCAAAGAGCGGTTAGAAAGCTGTTCCAAACGCTCCTGGAAGAGTTTTTTGGATTCCTCGCGGCGGCGGCGCAAATAAAGCTCGCCGGCAAGATAGGTCATTAAAATATCTTCCAGCATTTCGCGGTCAACCCCGCGCAAAAGCTTCCCTTCCTGCGCAACCGAAACTTTGCCGGTTTGCTCGGAAACAACCACAACCAAACAGTCACTCACTTCACTCACACCGACAGCGGCGCGGTGGCGGGTTCCCAGATTGCCGAAGTCCATGGAGCTTTTTGCCGAAGGAAGCACCACGCTTGCCGAATGAATGCGGAAATCGCGAATGACGACGGCGCCGTCGTGCATTGGCGCTTTGTCGAAAAAGATGCTGGTGAGCATATGCGATGTGATGCGCGCGTCGACCGGCTTACCCGACTCAATATATTCGCCCAATTTGGTCAATCCCTCAAAAACGATGAGCGCGCCTGTTTGATTTTCGGACATTTCAAAAACGGCGTTCAATGTTTCCTCGGTTACTTCTTTGGCAAGCGGATACAGCTTTTTGGGCAACGTATCGCTTCCCGGTGCAAACAGGCGCGAGTTGGCAATGCGCTCCAACGCGTCCCGGATTTCGGGTTGAAAAATAACCATGACGCAAAGGAAGAAAACGTTTGCCACCAAACGAATGATAAAGGTAAGCGCCGGCAGTTTGAAAGCCGATACGATCAAGCTCAACATGACGACGATAAACAAGCCCAAAAGCACGCGCCCGGCGCGTCTTGCCTTTGCAAAACGGTAAAGCGCGTAAAGCAAAAGCGTGAGAATCAGGATATCCGCCAGATCATACGGCCCGAAATAACGGAACGGGTCTACAACATAGCGCATAAAAAAGGTCTGAACGTTTTCCCAAAAATGATCAAACATTGTTTTCCTCCGTTCAAAATGCACTTCGTGCAAGCCATTAGATAAAAATACAAAGTTATTATAACATATTAACTGTGCTTTTCCAAGCCCTTTTTCTAAAAAAAGCAAAAAAAATATAAAAAAAAGGACAGGAGTTTTAATCCTGTCCCTGATTTGTTATTTTTTATTGCTGATCCGGCTTCCAAACGCCTTTGTTCAACAGCATTTCCTGTTTGAGTTTCCAAAGCTTTTCGGAAAGGTCAACATAGTAGTTGTGCGGGTTGTTGAACCGTCGAACTTCATCCCACATTCCTTCAATTTCGGCTTTGCAATGCGCGCGGATCTCTTCCAATTTCGGCAATTTATAAACCTGTTTGCCACCTTTGAAAACCGGGACGAGCAGCTCGGTTGCCGTATAGTTTTCCAGAATCTTGCGTTTCCAAATATGTTCCGGGTCAAAAAGCTCAATCGGCTTGGTATCGTCAACGGTTTCGTCATGCAAACAAATCAGATCCGCCTCGGCTTTTCCGGTATCTCTGCCGCGCAAACGGTAGAGCTTTTTAAAGTGCGGCGTGGTGATTTTTCCAACGTTCTCGCTGATCTTGATTTTCGGAATAATCCGCCCCATGTCATCCTCAACGGCGCAAAGTTTGTAAACGCCGCCAAAAACGGGATCGCTTTTTGCCGTGATCAGACGCTCGCCGACGCCGAACGCGTCCACACATGCGCCCTGGCGGATCAGCTCACGGATCAAGTATTCGTCCAGCGAGTTGGAAATGACGATCCTGCACTCGGTCCAGCCGGCGTCGTCCAACATTTTGCGCACCTTTTGGGTCAGGTAAGTAATGTCGCCGGAATCAATCCGAATGCCGCATTTGGTGATCCCCTGCGGTTTAAGAACCTCGTTAAACGCTCGAATGGCGTTCGGAATGCCCGATTCGATCACGTTATAGGTGTCTACCAGGAGCGTTGCGTTATGCGGATAGACCTCGCAATAAGTCCGGAACGCTTCGTACTCGGTATCAAACATTTGCACCCAAGAGTGCGCCATGGTGCCGCCCGCCGGAACGCCGTAGACTTCGTCGCTGATGGTGCAGGCGGTGGAACCGCAGCCGCCGATATAAGCGGCGCGAGCGCCGAGGATAGCGGCGTCAGCCCCCTGCGCGCGTCGGGAACCGAATTCGCTGACCGCCCTGCCCTTGGAAGCGCGCGTGATTCTTGCGGCCTTGGTGGCAATGAGCGACTGATGATTGAGGA
>JBGUNW010000222.1:0-2117 GCA_045117555.1 Eubacteriales bacterium | reverse complement strand
CAACGAAAGATAATATAACACAAAAGGCGGCCTTGCGGTCGCCTTTATTGTATGAATGGGATGAGAATATGAGGAGAATTATGCGCTGGCAGCGGCTGGTTCATTATGCCGCCGCGATGATTGGCGGATTTTGGGGCGGCTATACGATATTCAACCACATGGATATCTTCGGCAACGCCCAAACGGGTAACTTGATAAAAATGGTGCTGAACACCGTCGAGGGCGACTTCACCTTCGTGGGCTGGATGTTCCTCAGCTTTTTGGTGTATGCCGCCGGCAATGTGTTCTATGTGCTGGTGCGCCGCAGGGCGACGGTCAGCATGAAAATCATCAGCCTGTTTTGTTCGTCTGCCGCTGTGGTGCTCACCGGCGCCGTTGCCCATGTTGCGCCGAATGACTTCGTCGCGTGCTATCCGCTGATTTTCACTGCGCCCGTGCAGTGGAACGCCTACAAAATCGCCAACGGCAATTCCAGCTCCACAATTTTCTCCTCCAATAATGTGCGGCAGGCGGTTATGCTGACCACCAACTTCGTCCTCAGTCGAAACCGCCACACCGGCGCCAAGGCAGGCTTTTACTGGCTGACGCTGCTGTCGTTCCATATCGGCGTGGCGCTGTCCTGCGCCGTCAGCCTGCTTGTCGGCGTGCAGAGCATATGGCTTTGCTTTGTGCCGATTTTGCTGACTGCGGCGGCATATTTTGTCTATCAAAACGAAAAGCTCCGCGTAGCGGCGCTGGTGAACGCGTAAGCAGCACCATGCAAAAAAGCCGGGAAAGCCCGGCTTTTTATAATATTTTAAACTCATTCCTTCAGCTTATTTAGCTTTTCGATTTGCTTGGCGCGCTTGTAGCGGTACAAAATGTTTTCCGCCCACTCGCTGTCGATTTTGATGAAGCCCTTCAGCCGCTTGTCCTTGACGGCAAAGCGCTCCACAATGTCCTTGGACTTGCCGTAAATCTCCAGCCGCGCGGTTTGCACATAGGGCGTGCGTTCGTCGCCGGTGAAGTAGGTGAAGCCCATCGTGTTGCTCTCGCGGTCATACATGGACAGGTAGCCCTCGTGCACCTCCACACCGCCGAGTTTTTTGGACACGGTCTGGCTGATGGCAACCTTGGTAAGCTCCACCGCCATGTCGTCCAAGCGCGACTCGAGAATGAAAATCTTTTCTTTAAAAGAATTAAAATCCGACACCACGCGCTTGCTGATGTTGCGCAGATTGCTGTATTTTTCCTCCAGCTCCTTGTCGCAAAGCTGGAAGCGGTCGATCTTGGGAATGAGGTACACCATAAAGCGGTGCTTCATGTCGTTGTAAAGAATAGGGTAGGTGAGGCGCGCGTTGTAGCCGCAGGACGGGCACGTCCACGCGAACAGCTCGCCGTCGAGCACCCGGGCGCGGTAGTCCTTGTGCTTGGTAACGTTGACGCTCGTAAATATTTCCGCTTTGCCAAGCTCGCCGCACATGGGACACACAACCGCCTTGTTGACTCTGTTTTCAGCCATATTTATCCGCTCCTTTCGGGATAATGGGTAAATTCTGCCTCTATTATAACAATTCCTCGCACTTTTCACAAGTAAATTTGAAAAAAATATTGATTTTATCGTGATAATCTGTCATAATACTAGTAACTGTTCGTTTAGTATGGAGGTATTTGAAATGGCATTTTTTGATACATTAAAGGGAACATTCAACACAGCGGTAGGCGCGGTGTCCACCATGGCGCAGACCTTGTTTGAGCGCCAGCGCGCGGCGGCAAGACTCAACCGCCTCAGAGCTGTGATGAAAAGCGAAAGCGAGCTGATGAACCGCGCCTATATCGCGCTGGGCAAGGGCTATTATGAACAGCTGAAAAAAGGCGAAAAGCCTGCCACCGAGCGCGAGGAAAAGCTGGTGGCGCTGATTGACACCTGCAAGGCAAAGATTGCCAAGGCAAGAGACCGCTACCGCGAAATCGTGGAAAGCAGAAACGAGTTTTTGTACCGCTCCGCCGCCGACAAGGAGGAGGAGAGCTACGAGCAAAAGGACGTCGTTGATATCACCGTCGCCTGCTCCAATGAAAATGAGTATGCGTCCAGCCCGTTTGCACAGGCGGCAGCCCCTGCGCCGGCAGAGGAAGCG
>JBGUNW010000221.1:0-7431 GCA_045117555.1 Eubacteriales bacterium | reverse complement strand
ATTTTACGGTAAAGGACAGAAAAGGAAACAACGTCAGTCTTTCGGAATACCAAGGAAAGGTATTGCTCATTGTCAACACGGCAACGGGCTGCGGATTCACGCCGCATTATGAACCGCTGGAAGCAATGTATAAAGACCTGCGGGATAAGGGCTTTGAAATTCTCGACTTCCCTTCCAATCAGTTTGCGGGACAGGCGCCGGGCAACGATGACGAGATCCATGAATTTTGCACACTGAAATTCGGAACGGATTTTCCGCAGTTTGCAAAAATTGACGTCAACGGAGAAACCGCCGATCCCTTGTTTGCTTTTCTTGCGGCCGAAAAACCGTTTGAGGGTTTTGGCAAGGGCATTAAGAATGCCGTACTGAACAAATTTGCAAAGATGAACAACAAAAAGTTCGGCGACAAAACGTATATCGGATGGAATTTTACGAAATTTCTCATCGACCGCGAAGGAAAGGTTGTTGCCCGCTTTGAGCCGACCATTGATATGAAGAAAGTCAGAAGCGCGGTTGAACAGCTGATCGATTAATTTTGCAAGCTGAAACAGAATTAAAAAGGGGGAGAACTACCATGAAAAAACAAATTCAAACAACCGAAGCCATTTTTCCCATGCCCGTATTGCTCATTTCCACCTTTAACGAGGACGGAAGCGTTGATGTAATGAACGCGGCGTGGGGAACGATGGTTGAGCGGGATATTGTTGCGCTCAATCTGACCGAAAAGCACAAGACGGTGCAAAATATCAAGGAGCGGGGCGGGTTTGTTATCCACATTGCCGACGCGAAACACGTTGCAGAAGCCGATTATTTCGGCGTTGTCAGCGGGCATAGTGTTTCCAACAAACTTGAAAAGTGCGGCATGACGTTTATAAAATCGGATCTTGTCAATGCTCCGGTCATCAATGAGCTGCCCATTGCTATGGAATGCGAGTTCATCGAATATCAAAGCGGCGCAAACGGTTTGGGCGTTATCGGCAAGGTTCTGCGGACCTCGGTTGAAGAGGCGCACCTGAAAGACGGAAAGGTTGACGTGGATTCCGTTGGGGCAATCGCGTTTGATCCCTACACCCATGGATATTACAAGGTGGGCGGCAGAGTTGGAAACGCGTTTCGGGATGGTTTAAAACTCAAATGAAATACGGAGAATCGATTTTTGATATTCTTTATCTGCTGTTTGCAATCATCAGCGGAATAGTTCTTTTCGCCAAAGCGAAGGATCGCGCGGGAAAACTGATGGGTTTTGCCGCACTGATCCTCGGCTGCGGCGACGCATTCCACCTTGTTCCGCGCGTGCTGAATTATTTTGTGAAAGCGGATTTCACGGCGGCGTTGGGAATTGGAAAACTGGTAACCTCCGTAACTATGACGGTCTTTTACGTCCTGCTTTACTACGTCTTCCTGGAATATTACCGGGAGCCGGCGAAAACGAGCGTGAAAATTGCCGTATGGATTTTTGCCGCCCTTCGCGTTATTTTGTGCACGTTCCCGCAGAACGGGTGGATCGAAAACGGCGGGACCCTTACATGGGCGATTCTACGAAATATTCCGTTCATCGCGTTGGGCGCAGTGATTTGCTGGCTGTACTTGAAAAACAGGACCGAACGCCGTCGTTTTGGGCTTGTTTGGCTTTACATTCTGTTGTCATTCGCTTTCTACATTCCCGTAGCTGTCGGCGCGGGCTATGTTCCAATGCTCGGAATGCTGATGCTGCCGAAAACGGTTTGCTATATTCTTATGATCGTAACATTCCTGCTTGCGGTTTTGAAGCGTGATGAAAATGAAAAAACGACAAATAAAAATTGAGGAGGAAAATACAATGAACGAAAAAGAAATGATTTTGGCGGCAATGAAGAAGGCCGGAGAGCCGCTGAATGCCGGAAAAATTTCCGAGCTGACCGGGCTTGACAGAAAAGCAGTGGACAAAGCAATGGCGGATATGAAAAAGGAAGGTTCCATCGTTTCCCCCGTCCGTTGCAAATGGGAACCGGCAAATAAGTAAACCGAAAAAGAAAATATGGGGGAAACGGATTATGATTATCAAAGCAGTCAAATTCAGAAAAGACGGGTTTTATACGCAACCGTTTGCTTTCGGCGGCGAGGAAGGTATGGATCGGTTCGATCCGCAGCTGCGCTATCGCGGCAGTCTTCAAAACTATCTGATCGATATGGGCGACGAAGTCATCCTTGTTGATACGGGTCTTCCCGCCGGCACGCCCGAGGAGGTGCCGGACGAAAAGAGTCTTGCATTTACCGGCAAGGATATTTGCAGCTATATGGAGGCTTTGGCCGCGCTCGGCTATCGGCCGGAGCAGGTTACCAAAATTCTGCTAACGCACAAGCACGCCGACCATTCCGGGGAATTGAAATCTTTTCCCAACGCAAAGATCTATGTAAACGCCGATGAAGTTTCCGCGGCCGAGCTGCAAGGAATCAACAATATTGTGCCGGTCCGGTTTACCAACGGCGCGTACTACAATTTTCCCGAAAGCCAGAAAATTGCGGAAGGGGTAACACTAATCAAGGCCAAGGGGCACACCAACGGAAACAGCATTGTGATTGCGGAAAACAACGGGCTGTTCTATATGCTCCACGGCGATATCACCTATGTGGACGAAGCGCTGTATGAAAACAAGCTCTCCGTGGTGTTCGAGGATCTTCCCGCCGCGCGCGAAACGCTTGACCGCGTTCGCGAATTTGTGCGGAATCATCCAACGGTCTATTGCGGAACGCATACGCCGCAGGGGTATGAAAACTTGGAAGCAAACCGCGTGATAAATCTTGACCAACCTGTTCCCACAGTGCTTGCCGAGGTCGATTTTTCCGAGACAAAAGCAAGCGGGAAATACGTTTGTTCCATTTGTGGATACGTTTACGACCCCGCAGAGCATGACGGCGTGGCTTTTGAGGATCTACCGGACGATTGGAAATGCCCGCGTTGCAAACAGCCGAAGGAAAAGTTCAACAAAGCGTAAGGAGAAAAGCGCAAATGAAAATTGCGGTAAGGTACTACACAAAAACCGGAAACACCAAGCGCCTGGCAGAGGCCGTTGCAGAGGCGGTCGGCGTACAGGCACTTCCCATCGACATTACCATCACGAACGGTACGACGGCCACAGATACCCCGAAGGATTGGCCGGAAACGATATTCCGGAAATTGCGCGCATGATTGCCGTTGCGGATTCTTACGACGCCATGACCTCCAACCGGAGTTACCGCAGGGCCCTGGAAAAAGAGGTTGTCCGGAATGAATTGCTGCATGGATCCGGCACACAATTTGACCCGCAGTTTGCAATGATTATGGTGCGCCTGATGGACGAAAACCGTTTGGCAACGCAACCGGCAAATAATTTCTGACAATTTTTGCCATCCCATAAAATCAAATTAAAAAAGGCCTGCTTGTTAAAAAACAAGCAGGCCTTCTTTTTTGCGAAACATCAGATTTAGTTTTGATCGCCCCAATTGTCCTGCCATTCGGCTTCGTTATCTCCGTTCGCTCCGCTTTGATTTCCGGGCGTATCGGACGATGGCGTTCCATCAGACGACGCATTTCCCGGCGTTTCCGATTCTGTCGTTGGTTTTGGCTGACAAGCTGCAAGCAAAAGAACCGCAAGGAGTAAAACGGCGACCAAAAGCCCGATAAACATTGATTTTTTCATCACATCAATCCTTTCCGGCAAAAGCCGCAGAAACAGGTCTTTTCGCAGCCCCGAAAAAAGTTCGGGGCTGCGTTTTCGTTTGAAAAATCAGTTTGCAAGGCCGGATTGCTCAATACCCTGCACCAGGAAGCGTTGCAGGAATACGTACATAATGACCAACGGGAAAATGATCATCAATCCGCAGGTGTTATAAATTGCGGATTCATACAGCCGTTGCCCCGCGTAGTTGGTGTCCAGCGATTTGGGAATGTTGCCCACCAGCTTGAACAGCGTTTGCGCTTTGCCCGTTGGGAAGAACAAACTGGTATAAAACTGGTCGGTCCACTGCCAACAGAAGGAGAACAGGAAAACCGTAATCAGCATAGGCACCGAAAGCGGGAGAATGATTTGGAAGAAGGTGCGGAAAGTACCCGAACCGTCGATATAGGCGGATTCTTCCAATTCATCGGGAATACCGCGGAAGAACTGACGGAATAAGAAGATATAAAGTCCGTTCTTAAAGCCCAGACCGCCCAACGAGAGCAAGATCATGGGCGCGTAGGTATCGGTCAGTTTCAAGCCGCGCACCGTCAGCTCCTGCCCAAACAAGGTATCGGGCAATATGTTGAACTTTTCAAAGAAAGATGCAACACCGGGGCCCCATTCTTTAATGTTGTGCCCGAAAAGCTCAATTCCGCCGCCTTTAAAAAAGCGGAAAATACCCAGCACGTCAAAATAGCGGAAGCCCATAAACATGGATACCTGCAAGGTTTGGTGCGGAATAACGATGGTAAGAATCACCAGCAGGAAAACGAATCCCCTGCCCTTGAACTTGAATTTTGCAAATCCGTAGCCGATCAGTGCGCAAATCATGGTTTGAATCACGGCGATCGTCAAGGAAAGGATCAGCGTATTGCGGAAGGCGCCCCAGTATCCCAAATCCGAGAAAATAGCACGGTAAATATCCAGCGTGAAGTGTTTGGGGATCAGGCGGACGGTTGCGTCCACAAAGTCCTCTTTCGCCATCACCGAGCCGGAAATTTTGGCCAGGAACGGGTACAATACGATATAGGCAATGCCCACCATCAATACCAAGCGGAAGATCCAGATAATGATTCTGGAAATAAAGTAGAAATTGAAAAACCTTGCTTTTAAGCGATCTTTCAGGGGGGAGCGGTCAAAATCGGCGCGAAGCCGATTTTTGGACTCGTGCTTGATCACGGCTTTTCTTTCAGTATCTTGTGCATTCATCTTTTCGCCCTCCTTATTCCGATCTGCGCTGGTAGAAGACGAACGCCGAAAGGATTGCCGCTACCAAGCCGATAATCGCAATAACGATGGTAAAGTAGGTCCACGCCATTGCTGCGCTCAAACCGTAACTCTCGCTGTAAATCTTGGTGATATACTGCATGACCTCGTTCTTTTGCGAAGTAAACGAGTCGATGATCGTATAGATCGCGTTGACCAGGATCATTGGCGTGATCATTGGGAACGTGATTTTCCAGAAGGTTTCCCAAGCGGTTGCGCCGTCGATCTTACAGGATTCGTAAATTGCGGGAGAAATGGACTGCAAGCCGGAAAGGAAGATGAGCATTTGCACGCCGGAACGGTTAACGATATCGTAAATATTGTTAATTGCCGTTGTAACGTACTCCACGATCCCATCGCCCACCTTCATGGTGTTAAACAGCTTTTGCAGGTCCATGCTGGATACCAGCTGGTTTGCCGTACTGGTGCCGGTGCCGTCCTCAATACCGCTGCTACTTTCCATATAGCTCGTCAGCGAGTCCTTTGCGGCAATGGTTTCCATTAAGCCGGTGGAAAGAATGACCGGAATGAAGAACACCGCGCGGAAGAAACCGCGTCCCGCCATTTTCTGGTTGAGCATGATAGCCATAAAGAGCGAGAAAATGACGATTGCGGGAATATCGAAGGCCAGCTTTTGCAAACCGCTGATCAGCTTTTGGGAAAAGTTTGCGTCGGTACGGAAAGCGTCGATATAGTTTTTGAACCCGACCAGCGAGGTGGTGTTGGTTCTGGGGTCCAGAACGCTGAAACTATACCGCAGCGATTCGATCACCATGGGCAGATAAATGATTACAAAGCCGATCACAAACGGCAAAATAAAGATCCACCCTGCCCTTGCCTTTTTACGGTCCAGGGAAACGATCTTTCTTCTTTTCTTTTTGCCGGAAAGCAAATTTGCCGGCTCTTGCTTCACTTCTTGTGTCATCAGAAACGTCGTCCCCCTTTCATCTGTAATAGATCACCGCGTATCCGTAAGCGGGAATGGTATATTCCATGCCGCCGTACACGGTGCGGACCGAATAGTTGTTAAAGTTGAGAATAAAGGATTTGTAATAGGTTTTCACCTGGGTATCGCTCACATCGCCGTAGGAAACCAGAACCACCTTATTGTTGTTGATTGCGGCTGCCGTGGTCGTTTGATCCTCGATTTGCTCTTCGCCGGCCCCTTCATCCGAGAAGGTATAAACGGCGGCGTCGATCACTTCGTCCAACGAGGGGCGATATACAACCATGTATTCCGGCTTTGTGTATCTTGTCGTGGAAAGCAAGGTCAGAACGGAATTATAAATATTGGCAATCGCCGTTCCGAAATCGGTATCCTGAGTGGAATACAAGAGCTCGCGAGCGCTTGCGCGAATGGAATCGTCGGCGTTCAGCGCCTCAACAATTTCCTTTGCGTCGGTATACCGATACTCGCCGTCGGTTCCCTCCAAGGCCATGCGCATAATCTCCAACTGTTCGGGGAGCTGATTGTAAACAACTTCCAACTGCAAATCCAGAATGCAGAGGTAGTTAAACGCTTTCAGCGCATTGACAGCCGCTGCATAGAAGTTTTCCATCATTTCCTTCAAATCGCCAGGATCCAGCTTGGGGTTGTTGGGATTGTTCGGGAAAACGTTGGCTTCATTCAGCTCTGCAAACGCCGCTTCCAAAATCCCGCGCTGCGTCTTCATCTGATCCAAAAGATCCCGCGCAGTATCCTCGGCGTTGCGGATATAAACGGCCGCCTCAACGATTTTTGCCTTTTCTTCAATTTCGGCTTGTTCGGCTTGTTTGCGGGCCTCTTCCGCCGCGGCAAGCAATTCGTTTTCAATTTGCTCCATCAACTCGTCTTCATCCAGCATACGGACAGTTCCGTATCCGTCGGACTCGTTTAGGAACTTGTGATCGATAATCACCTTGGACTGCACATCGTGAAGCAGATCGTTCAGAACCTTGTAGTACTCCACAAGATCGTTCTTCCAAATGTTGTAGTCAATGGAATAATACCCGTTCAGGAACGCGTCCTCTTTAAGCTCGCTGGTGTTTTGATAGGAAAGAACAAAATACATTCCGGCGCCGTTTTCGATCGATTTCAGGATCATATAGTTGGGGTCGCCTTCCTGGTTGAGAGAAGGACCTGCAAACTGAATGTATCCGTGCAGAACCGTCCCCAGGAAAGGAACCGAGCAGCTCGCTTTGGAATAACGGCTGGAATCAATATCGGCATTGACGATATGATCCACGTACGACCACGTATAGGCGTTGCCCGAATCCACCATCAGCGTATATTGCTTGGAGATTTCTTCCAACGCTTTTTGGGTGAATTTCTTGCTGTCCTCACGGTTATAGGGGTCTTTCTCGTCAAAATCGGAGTTCAAAGCGTTTCCAAGCGTGGAAACCGAAATGCTTTGCAGTTGATAATCGTCCAAATTCTTTAACAACTTGTTATAGAACTTGCTGTACCGGGAGGGAGAAATGGCAAGCTGATAGAAGCTGACGTAGG
>JBGUNW010000220.1:0-1719 GCA_045117555.1 Eubacteriales bacterium | reverse complement strand
TATCAATGCCGCCGACGGCAACGGGGAAACGGCTTTGATGATGGCGATCGACAATCCCGATGTTGTTCAAGTGCTTGTCAATCACGGCGCAAATGTGAATATGATAGACAGGAACGGCGAAAACGCCCTGACAAAAGCGCTGGTTCGGATGAAAAAGTACAATTCGGCGACTTGTGCGAAAGCGGTTGAAATTCTGAAAAAAACAAACGTCGATATGAACGTTAAAAACAAGGACGGCGTTCCGGCGCTGTCTTTGGCTTATACCAAGCCGGAAGAACTGAAACAGCTTCTGGAAACCGGCGCCGATCCGAACCTTCGCGACAATAACGGGCGGACCGCGCTGATGAAATCGACCTATCCGGTTCAGGTGGAAAGCGTCCGGCTTTTGCTGGAACACGGCGCCGATCCGAATGTAACGGATAACAAAGGGATGACACCGTTGATGGTTCAGCGGGACAGTCCGGAGGCCGTCGCGCTTCTGATCAAAGCCGGCGCACGGATAAACGCACGGGAAAAATTCGGGCGGACGGCGTTGTTTTATTCGGTGATGTTCAATCAGATCAAAAGCGTGAAAGCGTTGCTGGAAGCAGGGGCCGATCCGAACATAACGGACGTCAAGGGAATGACGCCGTTGATGGTAACGGCTTTGAACGGATATACGGAATGTGCCGGATTGCTGTTGCAGGGCGGGGCGGTCAAAACGATCAACGCCAAAGACGGCAAAGGCGAAACGGCTCTGGCAAAAGCGAAAAACAGCGAAATAGCAAAGATTTTAGAAAAATACGGCGCTCAAAAATAAAAAACGGGAGGGGAAACGATGAAAGAAAAGCTGACAGGTCTAAGAATAACGTTGGAACGTCCCGCGCCGGATATGCAAACGGCGCAGGCGGTTTATTCCGCCATAGACGGAAGCCGCGATGTTTTCGCTCCGTGGCTCGATTTCGTAAGATATACCGAAAAGGTCGAAGATACGCTTCATTTTTTGCAGGCGGTTAATCAGAATTGGAACAACGGAACGGAATACGTCTACGCGATTTATCATCAGGGAACGTTCATCGGCCTGATCAGCGCCATCAACATTTCCCGTCAGCATAAAAGGGCGGAAATAGGGTACTGGCTGGACGCCTCCTTTTCGGGGAAAGGCTTTAT
Organism: Eubacteriales bacterium; assembly: GCA_045117555.1. Taxonomy (GTDB): domain Bacteria; phylum Bacillota; class Clostridia; order Oscillospirales; family CAG-272; genus UMGS1865. The sequence continues at coordinate 570 of JBGUNW010000220.1, read as the reverse complement.
GACGGAGGCCGTTTCCGTGCTTGAAAAAGAGTTGTTCGAAAACGACTTCAACAGGATCATCATTCAGACGGACGTTTTGAACATCAAATCGGCCAACGTCGCTTGTAGATGCGGTTATGTCCACGAAGGCGTCCTGCGGCAGGAAAGGTATTCGGAAATACAGGGGCGCTTCAGGGACACAAACGTGTTTTCGAAACTGAAATCGGATTTAAAAGAGGGCGGAATATGATTTATTTTCAATCGGATGACATTGTAATCAGGGATTTTGCCGAAAGCGACGCGCAGATCATTACGGATGAGGAAATCGCGCAGGGCTGGGTCAATCAGAAAATCGACAAGTATCTGAACCGGATGAAAGACCAAAAAGACGGCAAGTGCATTTCCTTGGCCGCGGAATATCAGGGAAACGTCGCCGGCTATGTGAACGTGTACCCGAATTCGCAATGGGGCGCTTTAGGGGGCAGGGGATATGCCGAAATCATCGACTTCGGCGTTTTGGAAAAATACCGCAAAAACGGCATCGGCTCAAAGCTGATGGACGTTGCGGAACAAATCGCCTCCGAATATGCG
>JBGUNW010000219.1:0-1739 GCA_045117555.1 Eubacteriales bacterium | reverse complement strand
CCTTCTGGGCGCGAGCATTCGAAAAGGTCTGCAAGCTGTCCATCCTGTACGCCGTCAGCGAGAACGTCAACGATCCCGTCATCTCCGTGAATGGCGTCAAGTGGGCCAGTCAGATCGTGGAATATCAGATCAACAAAACGTTGTTTCTCACGAACTCCTACACGTTCGAGAACCCGTTCGATGAGAAGTGCCAGAAGGCTCTGCGGTATATCCGCGAAGCCGGCGGCGTGTACACCCACAGCGCCCTGCTGAAACGGATGCACGAATCCAGAGAGGTGTTCCGGCAGATCATTGATACCCTCAAGGAAAATGGCAGCATCATCGCGGAACAAGTCGACACAGGCGGCAGAAAACAACTGATATGCTATCGGCTGACGTGACAATTCCCAAAAATGATTCCCAAATCGTAAATTCCCAAAATGACGGTCAGGACAAAAAACGGACCTTTGGGAATTTATAGCCGATTTGGGAATTATTCGGGAACTTTTGAAAACGGCCAAAAAAGACAGAAATGAGCTTGATTACAATTCACAAAAAGAATAAATTCCCCAATTCCCAATAATTCCCATAGGCTCTTACACACAGGTCGTTTTTGCCCCTTTATACGCTCGGGCGCAGTCTGGACGGGGAATTTGGGAATCAAGCCGGTTCCGCCTCAAAACGACTCAGGATGATTCCGGATTACCTGCCAAGGCGCGGAATCGCGTTTTGTCGCGTTCTGTCGATATGCCCACAAACCGGCATATGCCCGCAAGTCGCGTCAAATCGCCCCTATGTCCCCTCGAAAGGCACCACAACAGAACATTCGGACAGCCGCGGAAACTCTGCCTATTAGGGGGAGTCCTTCCGCGGCGCTCTAGGTCATAGGCCCCAGGGAGTACCTTCTCTTTTTTTTCGAGGACGTTTTTTCGACTCCATGGTATTTTCGAGGAAGGCCGAAATTTCGCGTTTCAGGGAGATTTGCGGGGGCCTTACGGCCTCGTTCAACCTCATGTCCGCGCTCGCGCATCGCGCGGAACAGGAGCCTTTCTCGCGTTTCCGTTATTATCGGCACCGATGCGACGACCAGCAACACGCATCCGGGGCTTTCTCATGCACGATAACGTCCGGCGTGATTCATTTCTTATGCTGGGCGATTATTTCCCAATGACCGCCCTTGGCAGGACCGATATGTTTGATGATGCTTTGATCGCGGAGTTTCCTGATATACCACTGCACACCACCCGTTGAAAGACCTATTTTTTGTGCTATTTGTGGCACGGAAATGCGTGGGTCGGCTTGAATAGAGAACAAGATTATTTCGACAACGTTTTTTGAATGCTTTTTCGCGTTGGTTTTCGCGTTGGTTTTCGCATTGGTTTTCGCGTTGGTTTTTGTGCTGTTATCGTGCTCGCATTTCGCGTTAGTTTTCACGTCGGTTTTTGTCTTGGTTTCTGTATCGGTTCGCAGCGGGGTTCCATCGGGTTTTCCGGTGAGCTTTAAGGCATCCATGTAGGTAGTCGGACGATAGAGCGTGATTTTGACGCCGCCGCAGAAATCCTCAATCTTCGGCGCAGGAAGACCAGCGGACTTCATACCGTCAAGAATCTTCTCAATGCCTCGCCCCCACCGTTCTACATGGCCAGCCCGGTAGAAGACAGTTGCAATATTCTTATTCCGAGGATATGAGGAATGAGGTTCAAAAACCTTTTCTGCAGGAAGAAGCTGGCTTGGCAATACGCCGGGATTCCAAAGCTCTA
>JBGUNW010000218.1:0-9959 GCA_045117555.1 Eubacteriales bacterium | reverse complement strand
AGGCGCGGTGTGCGTTTTCACGTAGTTCTGAATCTCTTTTTTCAGTTCCTCGGTGGGTTTTGTACCCTTTGTGAGAACGATGGACGCCTTGACCACCTGGCCGCGCACTTCGTCGGGAGCGGCGGAAACGCCGCATTCGAGAACGTAGGGAAGCTCCATGATCACGCTTTCAATCTCAAACGGGCCAATGCGGTAGCCCGAGGACTTGATCACGTCGTCCACGCGGCCGACGTACCAGTAATATCCGTCCTCGTCGCGCCAAGCGGTGTCGCCGGTGTGGTAATAGCCGTCGTGCCAGACTTCGGCGGTCTTTTCGGGGTCGTTGTAGTAGCCAAGGAACAATCCGGGCGGTACGCGGCGCTCGGTGGAAATGACGATCTCGCCAACCTCACCGTCGGGAACGGGGTTGCCGTCGGAATCCATAAGGGTCACGTCAAACAGCGGCGAGGGTTTGCCCATGGAGCCCAGCTTGTGGCTGTCGCCCATCAGGTTGGCAATGGAAAGCGTGGTTTCAGTTTGCCCGAAACCCTCCATGATCTGCAAACCGGTGGCCTGCTCAAACTGGCGGTAGACCTCGGGGTTCAGGGCCTCGCCCGCGGTGGTCATCCGGCGAACGGAGGAAAAATCGTATTGTGAAATATCCTGTTTGATCATCATGCGCAGCATGGTAGGCGGCGCACAGAAGGTGGTAATGTGATATTTTGCAAACATGGGCAGAATATCGGCGGCGTCAAAGCGGTCAAAGTCGTAGGCAAACACCGCGCCCTCGCAAAGCCACTGGCCGTAAAGCTTGCCCCAAAGCGCCTTGCCCCAGCCGGTATCCGAAATGGTAAAGTGCAGGCCGTCGTCGCTTACGCCGTGCCAGTATTTTGCGGTAATGTAGTGGCCGAGGGGATAGCGATAGGAGTGGGTTGCAATTTTCGGGTAGCCGGTGGTACCCGAGGTAAAGAACATGAGCATGGGGTCGTTTCCGCAGGGCGTATCCTCGGTGCGGTAGAAATGGGTGCTGTAAAGCGAGTACTCGGCGTCAAAATTCCGCCAGCCCTCGCGCTCACCGCCCACCAGAATTTTGGTGCGCAGCACGGGGCAGGTGGCAGCGGCAAGATCCACCTGGTGTGCGGTATCGCCGTCCGCCGTGCAGAGGATTGCCGAAACGCCGGCGGCGTTGAAACGGTATTCAAAATCGTGCGATTGGAGCTGGTTGGTTGCCGGAATGACAATGGCGCCCAGCTTGTGAAGACCCAGCACCGCAAACCAGAATTGATAGTGCCGTTTGAGCACGAGCATTACGCGGTCGCCCTTGCGGATGCCCATGGCCTTGAAATAGTTTGCACACTGCGCCGAGGCGCGTTTGATATCGTTAAAGGAGAACCGGCGCTCCACTTTGTCGCGCGAGATGTGCAAAAGGGCAAGCTTATCGGGCGATTTTTTGGCCAGCGCGTCCACAATGTCAAAGGCAAAATTGAATTTATCGTCGTTGTGAAAGTCAATCGCACGGACAAGGCCGTTTTCGTTTTCGGTGCATTGAATAAACTGCTCGCAAAGCAGCGAACGGTTGCCCGAGCGGCCGGTAATGAGCGTTTCGCGAATGGTGTCCTCGGATTGATCCTCTCCGGGGAGTACCACGGCAACAAACAGGCAATCCTGCCCGCCCACGGCGATCATTCCGTGCGGGGTGGAGCTGTTGTAGTAAATGCTGTCGCCCTCGCCCAAAAACTCCACGTTTTGACCGATCTGCACTTTCAGTTTGCCGCTCATCACAAAGTCAAACTCCTGGCCCGAATGCTTAGTCAGGTGAATGGGTTTGTGTTGCAGTTCCTCGCTGTACGTATAGCGCACCCAGTATGGCTCGGCGATCTTTTTGCGAAACATGGGGGCAAGGTTTTGAATTTCAATGCCCGGTTCGCGCGCCGTTTCCTGACCCTGGCCGCGCCGGGTGACGGTGTAGGATTGCAGACGGGCGCTCTGACCTTCCAGAAGGTCGGTAATTCCAACGCCGAACGCGAGCGCACATTTGTGAATAAAGGTGAAGGGAAAGTCCAGTTTCCCGGCCTCGTAAAGGCGGTATTCCTCTACCGTCACCTCGGTTTTTTGCGCCATTTCGGCTTCGCTGAATCCGGCAATTTCGCGCATTTCGCGGATACGGCCGGCAATTTCGTTCAGTTTTTCGCTTGCCACTGTTGCCATGTTTTTGTTTCCTTTCCTTTTTGGAAGTTGTCGGGACAAAAAAATACACCCGTCTCATTGCTTTGAGACGGGTGAAAAATCACTCGCGGTACCACTCAAATTATAGCAAAAATGCTATCCCTCAGGGCCAAACAGCCCGTATGCACTTACGCGGCAGTCACGGGAAACACTACTATAAAAAGGAAAAATTCCGTTTCAATTTGCATTTCCAACTCGGAAGGGATAGGCCGTTTGCCCGCGTTTCCGGTTCGCACCAACCACCGGATCTCTGAAAGCGCTTTGGCAAAAGCCGACTTCGTCATCGTTTTTCATTCAATTCGGTAACATTTTAGCACGAGCGGAAGCGTTTGTCAATAGGTTTTTCAAAAAAAGTTTGAAATCAGGAAATTCCGGGCAGGCGTTCCGGCGCGCTGTCACCGATCGAGGCGGCAAAACGCGTGTGCGCTTCGCGCAGGTGCGCGCGCGCCGCCGCGTCCTCCTGCGCGTCGCCCAAGCCGAAACTAATGGCAATGGCGGTGTTTACCTCGTTCATGGTCAAGGGGTCCAGGTGTCCCATTTTATCGCGCAGGCGGCGTTTATCCAGCGTGCGGACCTGTTCCAGCAGAATGACCGAGTCTTTTGCCAGGCCTACCTGCTCGGCGTAAATATCAATGTGGGTCGGCAGGTGCGTTTTGGAGAGGCGCGAGGTGATTGCCGCGGCAATCACCGTGGGACTGTAACGATTGCCGATGTCGTTCTGAATGATCAATACCGGGCGGAGTCCACCCTGCTCGGAGCCAACCACGGGGCTCAAATCCGCGTAGTAAATATCACCGCGGCGAATGGAAGTAGTCATCATATTTTTGCCCAAACCTTTCTTTTATGAAAATTCTGTTGCGGTAACCCTATTATTCCCAATCAAGGAAGGGAATAAGCGGGCGGCGCGCAAATTGGGAAAGGAAGTTTTTTCCGCGCGCCACACCAACAGAATATGACAAATTTCGCCGTGGGTTCCGCCCCGGAACGCTTGACAATTCCAAATTCATCTGTTAAAATAAAAAATGGAAAGGTTTTTTCTTCACAAAATGGGAAAAATACGGGTTTTGACTTGTCAGAACGCCGAATTTGTGATATACTATTTCAGATAAGTAATAAAAAATGTGCGCCGCGGGCGCCGGAGGTATTCATTTGATCGTTGCATTGGAAGAAGCCAAACGAAAATTAACGGCCATGCGCGCTGACCTTGTGGAGCTGGGAAAATCCCTGCGCATTGAGGAAACGCGCGCCGAATTGAAGGATCTGGAAGCGCAAACGCTGGATCCGACCTTTTGGAACAGCACCGAAACCTCGTCCAAAACCCTGCAAGTCATCAAACAGGCGCAGGATAAGGTTGACGGTTACGAAAAGCTTTGCGCCCGTTTAGAGGACGCGCTCGCCCTTTGCGAAATGGCAATTGAGGAAAACGACGAATCTTTCGTAGAGGAAGTGCAAAGCGAGCTTGCCGCCATTGCCGCCGAGGAGGAGCACCGTCGCATTGAGGTGTTGCTTTCCGGCGAATATGATAAGAGCAACGCGATCGTTTCCTTCCACCCCGGCGCCGGCGGTACCGAGGCGCAGGACTGGGCGCAAATGCTTTACCGCATGATCACGCGCTGGGCGGAAAAGAGCGGTTTTACCGTTCGCCTGACCGACTGGCTGGACGGCGACGGCGCCGGCATTAAAAGCGCGACCATTATGGTGGAGGGGCGCAACGCCTACGGCTACCTCAAAAGCGAAAACGGCGTTCACCGTCTGGTGCGCGTTTCTCCGTTTGACGCAAACGGCCGCCGCCAGACTTCCTTTGCCTCCATTGAGGTCATGCCGGAGTTCGAGGACGTGGATAAGGTCGTTCTGCGCGAGGAAGACCTGGAAATCACCGCCCACCGTTCCAGCGGCGCCGGCGGTCAGCATATCAACAAAACCGACTCGGCAATCCGCATTGTCCATAAGCCAACGGGTATTGTGGTCGGTTGCCAGACCGAGCGGTCCCAACTGCAAAACAAGGAAACCGCGCTCCATATGCTTAAAGCAAAACTGATGGAGATTAAATTGCGCGAGCGGCTGGAAACCATCGAGGAAATTCAGGGCAACAAAACCAACATTGAGTGGGGCGCGCAGATCCGTTCCTACGTGTTCATGCCCTATACGCTGGTCAAGGATACCCGCACCGGGTATGAAACCGGAAACGTGCAGGGTGTTATGGACGGCGACTTGGACGGCTTTATCAACGCGTATCTCAAAATGACCTCCGCGCAGGAGGCAAAGAAGTAAGAAAGGCGGGAGTTGACACCATGAAAAAGAAAAACGAAAAATTGCTGTTTGCCATTGCAGGGGGCGCGTTGATCACCGCTTCGTTCGTTCCCATGGTGGCATACCTTTCACGCAAAAAAGAAGAACAGCACGCCGGGGTTGGTATGTTGCTCGGCGCCGTTGCCGGGTTGACGGCGGGCATTTTGCTCGCTTACGAGCCGGAACGCCGCGCACGCCGCCGCGTTGTGGTGGATCAGATGTTTGACGACGATGACGTCGCGGTTGCCAACAGCCGCATCAACGGCGTTCTCAACCGGAGCGAGGAACGCGCCGCAAAGCCGGAATCGCACCGCCGCGAGATCGACGTGGACGAAGAAGCGACGATTGACGACTTTATCTGACGCAACCGGGGCTGTCGCTTTCCGCTTGGAAACGCGGCAGCTTCTGTAACTTTTTCGGGAAAGGGGGGAAAAGCGGAATGGTTCGGGTGGAATCGGTTTGCGCCGGCAGCATTGCCGAGGCGCAGGGAATTGTACCGGGGGATATTCTTGTTTCAGTCAACGGCAACGAGATCCGCGACGTGCTGGATTACCGCTTTTATCTGACCGATACCGAAATCACCCTGGGTATGGAGCGTAACAAAACGCCCTACGAGCTGCGTTTCCGCAAAGGAGAGTACGACGACATCGGTTTGGAGTTTGCCACGCCGCTGATGGATAAAAAACACAGCTGTGCCAACAAATGCGTGTTCTGCTTTGTGGATCAGCTGCCGCCCGGTATGCGCAAAACGCTTTATTTTAAGGATGACGATGATCGGCTCTCCTTCCTGCACGGGAATTACGTCACGCTGACGAATCTTTCCGACCGTGACGTGGAGCGCCTGATCAAAATGCGTATTTCGCCCATCAATATTTCGGTGCACACCACAAATCCCGAATTGCGGGTGAAAATGATGGGCAACAAGCGCGCCGGCGAGGTGCTTGCTTATTTGCAAAGATTTGCCGAAGCCGGGTTGTCGCTTTGCACGCAAATCGTGCTTTGCAAGGGGCTCAACGACGGCGCCGAGCTGGATCGCTCCATGCGCGATCTTGCCGCGCTGTATCCCGCCCTTCGCTCCTGCGCCATCGTCCCCGTGGGGGTCACCAAATTCCGCGAACGGCTCTATCCGCTGGAAATGTTCAACCAAAAGGAAGCCGCAAAGGTGATCCGGCAGGTCAACGCGTTCGGCGAGGAGTGCCTTCAAAAATACGGAACCCGCCTGTTTTACTGCGCGGACGAGCTTTACCTGAAAGCCGGGCTTCCGCTTCCGGGCGAGGACTATTACGAGGACTATTCCCAGCTGGAAAACGGCGTTGGAATGTTGACCTCCCTTGCCGCCGAGTTCGATTTTGAAATGGAAGACCTGCAAGACCTGCTTTCCGGCTACCAGCCGCCGCGCAGTGTTTCCATTGCCACCGGCGTTGCCGCCTACGCGCAAATCGCGGCCATGGCGGAGCGGCTTTCGGCAAACGTTCCGGGATTGACGATCCGCGTTTACAAAATCATCAATCACTTTTTCGGCGAAACGGTCACCGTTTCGGGGCTTTTGACCGGCGTTGACCTTTGCGAGCAGTTGGCGGGCAAAGAACTGGGCGACGAACTTCTTTACCCGGAAACCATGCTCAAAGCCGACGAAGACCTGTTTTTGGACGACATGACGCCCGCCGTTCTTTCGCAAAAGCTGAACGTGCCCGTCCGCGCCAGCCGCGGCGAGGGCAGGGCGTTTATCCGGGCGGTTCTCGGCTGTCCCGAAGAATAAAACGAAAAAAAGAGAGGAGGGGAGCTTCCGTATGTCAAAACCGATCCTTGCCATTGTTGGCAGACCGAACGTTGGAAAAAGCACCCTGTTCAATAAACTTATCGGCGAGCGCCGCGCCATTGTGGAGGATATTCCCGGCGTCACGCGCGACCGCATTTACGGCGAAACCGAGTGGCGCGGCCGCAAGTTGGTGGTCATCGACACCGGCGGCATTGAGCCGAAAAGTGACGATGTGATCCTTTCGCAAATGAAATTGCAGGCGCAGATCGCCATTGACACCGCCGACGTGATCCTGTTCGTGTGCGACGTTCGCACCGGCGTTACCGCCAACGACCACGACATTGCCATGATGCTCAAAAAAAGCGGCAAACCGATCATTCCCTGCGTCAATAAGTGCGATTCGGTGGGCGGCGCGCCCATGGAGTTTTACGAGTTTTACGAGCTTGGCTTCGATCAGGAACCCATTGCGCTTTCCAGCTTGCACGGGAGCGGTTCGGGAGACGTTCTGGACGCCGCGTTGGACGCTTTGGGCGATTGGCAGGAAGAGGAAGAGGAGCCGGATAGCATTCGCGTTGCCGTAATCGGCAAGCCGAACGCGGGCAAATCCTCCATCATCAACAAAATGCTGGGGCAAAACCGCCTGATTGTTTCGGATATTGCCGGCACTACGCGCGACGCGATCGACACCGTGGTGGAAAACGAGAGCGGCCGGTATACGTTTATTGATACCGCCGGCATTCGCCGCCAGGCCAAAATTGACGACCGCGTGGAGCATTTCAGCGTTCTGCGCGCCCACATGGCGGTCGAGCGCGCCGACGTTTGCCTGATTATGATCGACGCCACGGTTGGCATTACCGAGCAGGATGAAAAAATCGCCGGCATTGCGCACGAGGCGGGCAAGGCCTCCATTATCGTGGTCAATAAATGGGATCTGGTGGAAAAAGATAACGGCACGGTAAACGAGTTCAACAATAAAATCCGCACCGCGCTGGCCTATATGCCCTATGCGCCCATCGTTTACGTTTCGGCAAAGACGGGGCAGCGCGTGCAAACCATTTATGAAAAAATCAACCTTGTGTTCGGGCAATCCACCCAGCGCGTTACCACCGGAATGCTCAACGACGTGCTCAACGACGCGGTTACACGCGTCCAGCCGCCTTCGGATAAGGGCCGCCGGCTCAAAATCTACTATATGACGCAAACAGCGGTTGCGCCGCCCACGTTCGTCATTTTCTGCAACAACGCGGAACTGTTCCATTTTTCTTATCAGCGGTTTATCGAAAACTGCCTGCGCGAGACCTTCGGCTTTGAGGGAACGCCCATCAAACTGGTCATTCGCCAAAAGGGAGAGGATCCGCAGTAACCTTTTTGAAAGGAAAAAAACAAAATGTTTGTCGACCATGCAAAAATTGAGATCCGCGCGGGCGACGGCGGAAACGGCGCCGTATCCTTCCGGCGGGAAAAATACGTTGCCGCCGGCGGGCCCGATGGGGGCGACGGCGGGCGCGGGGGAAACGTCATCTTTCGTGTGGACGAGGGAACCAACACCCTGCTCGCCTTCCGCTATAAGCACCATTTCGCGGCCAAACGCGGGGGTGACGGGAGCGGCGCCAAATTCCACGGCGCAAACGGCGAGGATCTCATCATTCCCGTTCCGCCCGGAACGCTCATCCGCGACGCCGAAAGCGGCAAGGTCATTCACGATATGTCCGAGGATGGCGGCGCCGATTATCTTGCCTGCCGCGGTGGTCGCGGCGGCTTTGGCAACCGCCGGTTTGCAACGGCAACGCGCCAGGTGCCCATGTTTGCCAAAAGCGGCACCAAGGGCGAGGAAAAAACCGTTCTGTTAGAGCTGAAAATGCTTGCCGACGTAGGCATTTGCGGCTATCCGAGCGTGGGAAAATCCTCTATCCTCGCGCGTATTTCGGCTGCAAAGCCCAAAGTGGCGGACTACCATTTTACAACGCTTTCGCCCCATTTGGGCGTGGTACGCACCGGTGGCGACGCAGGGTTTGTCGCGGCGGATATTCCGGGGCTGATCGAGGGCGCGGCCGAAGGCGCCGGGTTGGGGCACGCATTTTTGCGGCACATTGACCGTTGCCGCCTGCTTTGGCACGTGGTGGATATTTCCTGCTTTGAGGGCAGGGACCCCATCGACGAGGTGGAACTGATCAATGTGGAGCTGGATAAATACAGCCCGGAGCTTGCCTCGCGCCCGCAAATCATCGTTGCCAACAAGGTGGACGCGCTGGACCGCGACGCGGTGGATATTGCCGCGTTTGAGCATTTTGTAGCGGTGAACGGCTGGGAGTTGTTTTATGTTTCGGCCGCGACCGGCGAGGGGCTGGACGCGCTGATCGCCCGCACCGCCGAGCGGCTGCGCGAACTGCCGCCCATGAAGATTTACGAGCGGGAATACGACCCCGAGGACGCCTACGTTGGCGGCGGCAAGGAAACCAAGATCCGCCGCGAGAACGATACCTACTACGTGGAGGGCGAGTGGCTCCTGAACCTGATGGGGCAGATCAACCCGAACGACTACGAATCCATGAACTTTTTTCAGCGTGTTCTGCAACGCAGCGGCGTGTTTGAGGCGCTGGAAGAAAAAGGATGCAAGGACGGCGACACCGTCAACATTTACGACTACGAGTTTGAATACGTCAAATAAAAAAAGCGGACTTTCCGAAAAGGGAAAGTCCGCTTTTTTCTGCGCTCAAATTTCCACGGTGTAATTTGCCCAGCCGGAGGACGCGCGCCGCGTGCCGTCCGGAAAGACCCATTGCGCCTCGGTATCGGGGAGCGATTCTATCAGCGCAAGTCCTTCTTCCAAGGGCATACAGAATAAGGCGGTGGAAAGCCCGTCGCCGCGCCCGGAATGAGGGGTGAGGATGGAAACCGCAACGAAACCCTCCGCGGGCATCAGCGTTGCGGGGTCGATGATGTGGTGGTATGCTTTTCCGTCCACAAGATAGTAGCGTTGGTAGGATCCGCTGGTCACCAGCGATCGCCCGGTGAGCGAAAGATAGGCAATATAGTCGTCGCCGCCCAAGGGGTCTTCCAGCCCCACCGTCCACCCCTTGCCGTCCGGCTTTGCGCCAATGGTGCGAACGTTGCCGCCCACATTCAGGCAATAGCCCGTAATGCCGCGCTTTTCCAAGCTTTGCGCCACCATTTCCACGGCGTAGCCCTTGGCAATCGCGCCAACGTCCAGTTTCATTTTGGGATCGGTCAGGGTAACGGTAGAATTTTCTTCGTCGATCACAAGGCACTCTATGTCGGTGTGCTCTGCGGCGGCCGTCAACGCTTCCATCGGCGGCAGTTCGGCGTTTGCGGGGTCGTCTATTCCCTCGGTGCGGTAGTCGTGCCAAATGGAAAGCACGCTCCCCATGGCAACGTTCATTTTTCCGCCCGTCAGGGTATAAAGCTCTTTTGCGTAAAGGAGCAGGTCGATCACGCGCCGGTCAACGGTAACGGTGCGGTGTACGCCGTCTTTCAGGTCGTTGATGGTGCGCAGGTTTTCCAAGCCCTCGTAGCGGTTATAAATGGTGTAAAGGCGGTGGTATTCTTTCAGCTCGGCAAAAACGCTCTTTGCAATTTCGTCAAACGCTTCCCGGCTTTCGGCGTAGCCGGTAATGGCGGAAACGGTGTCAAAATAGTCAAAATTGTAATCGGAGTATTTTTGAAGCGCGGGCGTTTTTTTGCAAGC
>JBGUNW010000217.1:0-1667 GCA_045117555.1 Eubacteriales bacterium | reverse complement strand
GGATGACAGTATTTCGACAACGCCGGAAACGGCGATCGCGGCCATGCGGTCGTTCGGATATTCGCGCATTATTCTGATTGCCGGCGGATACGAACGGGAACAGGATTATAAGGAACTGGCTTCATTTGTCGCGAAAAACGGTGTGAAAGTCATCGCTTTGCCGCAGACAGGCCCCCGTTTGGTCGATGCCGTGTCCGAAGCCGGAGGAGACGCCGTTTTAGCCAGAAATATGCAGGATGCCGTGAATAAAGCCGCCGCCGTAGCGCGATTCGGGGATATCGTTTTGCTTTCTCCCGCGGCGCCGAGTTACGGCATTTACAAAAATTTTGAGGAACGCGGCAAAGATTTCGCCAAGTGCGTCAATGAATTGGCGTAAGATTTATTTTCTGGCTTTCAAAGCGGTTTGAATCGTGCCGTCGTCCAGATAATCCAATTCTCCGCCGACGGGAACGCCCCGTGCCAGAGAGGAAATTTTCACGGGCGTGTTTTTGAAACGTTCCGCGATGTAATGTCCCGTCGTCTGGCCGTCCACCGTTACGGGCAAAGCCAGAATCAATTCGGAGATGTGTTTTTCGTTTATCCGTTTTTCCAAAGCGGGCAGGCGCAATTCTTCGGGACCAGTGCCCTCAATGGCGGAAAGCAGTCCGCCTAAGACGTGATAACGCCCTTTGAACGCGTTGCTGCGTTCGATCGCCCAGAGGTCGGCAACATCTTGCACGACGCACAAAACGTCTTCGTCGCGTTTCATATCCTGACAGATATGGCAGGGCGTCATCGAATCCAGATTGCCGCATATCGGACAGACGCTGACGTTTTCAATGACTTTTTGAATGGCCGCCGATAACGGGATCAGTTGCGTTTCTTTCTTTTTGATCAAATACAAAACCGTCCGTCTGGCCGACCGGACGCCGAATCCGGGCAACCGCGAAAAAAGCCTGATAAGTGTGTCTATTTCCGTTTCGGGCATATTTCCTCGTTCAGAACGGCAGTTTCATTCCCGGAGGAAGCATATCGGCCATCCCTTTTGCCATTTCGGTTTCGACTTTGCGCAGAGCGTCGTTCATCGCCGCAACCAGCAAATCTTCCAGAACGGCCGTTTCGTCGGCGACGACAAGCGACGGATCGATTTCAACCCGCTTGACAACGTTTTTTCCGGTAACGGAAACTTTCACCAGTCCGCCGCCGGCGGAACCGGTAACTTCCGTTTGATTTAATTTTTCCTGTTCCGCCATAAATTTGTTTTGCATCTGTTGCAGCATTTGACCGAAATCAGTCATTTTCGTTGTCCTCCATATCGTCTGAAGCAAAAGAATCTCCGGTTTCTTCCGAAACATCGGCTTCATTTTCCGTCTGAGTCGTTTTTTGCGGGCGGATCGTTTCTATCTTTGAATTGGGAAACGCCAGCAAAACAGCGGAAACCAAAGGATTTTGCGACATTTTCCGACGTAATTTCTCCGCATTGATTTGCGCCTGTTGTATCAGCGTTTGTCCGCCCTGTTTGCTGACAACGGAAACGACCCACTGTTTCCCCGTCCATTTGCGCAGACGTTCCACCATATCGCCGGCCAGATTGTGCGGCGTATTTTCCAGCGGTAAAAATTCGATTTACCCCTGCTCGAAATAAACGACGCTGACATAACGCTCGACGTTAAAAGCGAACATCATAT